>JAXEIW010000082.1:0-52668 GCA_034101885.1 Clostridia bacterium
AAGGGTTTTATTGTGGAAATAAAACGCATAAAATTGACTTCAAGCATGATGACATAAAGTATCTTCCGAAAGAAGATTGGGTTATGTATGAAGATCACAATGCTGTACCACCTATTGTATCATCAGAACTTTGGGACAAGGCTAATCGCAAACTCAAAGCACGTAGTGAGAAAATGGCAAGTAGTGATAAGACAAGTTATCAGAATAAATACTTATATTCAGGGAAGATTGTCTGCGGAGAGCATGGAGATTGCTACCATCACACAATTTATAAGTATAAGAATTTGGGGAATAAGGAATTATGGGCGTGCAAAAGGTATAACGAAGGCGACAAATGCAGAAATCCACTGGTGTACAATTCTGAGATTGATGCTGTGATGAGAGAAGTCTATAATCAAATTATTTGTGAGAAAACTTCTATTATCAACGAACTTTTAGAACTTTATAAGGAAAGCGGAAGCACAACATCAATTGCTAAAACTAAGCATAAAATACAATCTGAAATCAACTCAATTCTTGCGAAAAAGGACAAACTATTAGACTTAGCCTCAAAAAACAAGTTATCTGATGAAGATTTTGAACGATTTAACAACGATTTAAGTGTGCAAGTAAGTGAACTCAGGACAAGATATGCCGAACTCGAAGAAGAAGAGAAAAAAAGTCTTGACTTAAAGGAATCAATTGAAAGTCTTCGTTCGAGCATTGCAAACGAACTTGATTTTACTGAAAACTTTGACAAAAATGTTGTTGATAGTTTTGTTGATAAGATTGTAGTTTATAAGAGCGCAGTCGAAAATCAAATTGATTTAAAAATCTTTCTTAAACTTCTTCCGACTGCTCCACAAAACTTTACAGAAAACTCTCACACTTTAACATTCGGTAGTGGGCAAATAATACAAACACGAGGTGGTAATACAAGGTCATTAAAAGCATATAACCTAACTTTCAATTACGACCTATGCTATCATCTTGAATAAACTATAAAGGCGGTATAGGTCAATTCCTATATCGCCATTTTGCACTTTCAATAATTATGTGTATTGCCACAGTTTTTAGGAAAGCAAAAAAGCCTTGAAAAATTTCGAAATATACGCTATAATACAAATCATAAAATGAAAAGTAGTTAAGCACTTGGGTTTGCTACTTATCATACATATGATCAAAGCAGAAATTGAAACAGAGGTCTGCCCTATAGTCGGAACAGAAAAGCAATCAGAAGAACTCGTTCAATACCTGATGTCGGAATTTGAAAGCAATCCGTCAAAGATATGGGAATCAAACATATTCGGAAAATCTCTGTATGAGCTTGTAAATGAAGGGCTGCACACAAAATTATCGAAAATGCCCGATGAGTCAAGGATCAAATTAAAAGAAACCTTGACAAGAATTATAAACGAGGGTAGTGGTGGTTTGATTTGCATAATATTATAATTAAATTAATATCAATTGTACCGGTATTGATATTTATGTTCGGATGTGCGTCAAATCGTGTTAATGTAAAATGCGAAGAAAAAATTTACGAAACCGAAAATGAAATTGTATCAATTGAAATTCCGGTTATAAGCGGGCTTAAAAACAAAGAATTTGAAGAAGAGATAAACTGCGGATACAATGACAGAATAAATGATATTTTAAATTCATATCTAAACGATTCGGAAAAAACAATTAATGAAAGAAACGGAAAAAGCAAGCTTGAAATAAAACAAAATGTTTCGTACAACAAAAACGGACTGTTGTCCATAGTCGGAGAATGTTACAAATATACCGACGGACTCAACGGAACAAGTACAAGAATAATAAAAAATATAAACACACAGACAAATTCCGTATTGTTGCTCGAAGATTTGTTTTCTGATGACGAATATGTCAAGATGCTTGATGAAAAGCTTGAAAGACAATCTGAAGATGCCAAATATTCCGACCTTTGGGAAATTCCGAAAATAAGTGCGGAGCAAAATGAGTTTTTCTATTTTTCCGACGAAGGTCTGGTTTTATTCTATCCTCCTTATGAGTTATCATATTACGCAAGAGGCTTTGTTGAATTTACGATTCCGTATTCGGATTTATACGGATATTTAAAACCGGAATATTCTTTTTTATACTAAAATTCTTTTAAGATATTTGTGGCTGTTGCAAATGAGCGTTTCAAAAATGCTCGTTTGCAGCAACCACATGATTACCGTACAGCATTTAAAATATTGCTGCTGTACAAATATGTTTTAATTATTTATTATTTGTCATGGAAATTATCGGGCTTGTAAGTATTCCTACAGGTTTTAAGGAATACTCATATTGCCATGACAAATATTTTGTATGCGCAGCGTTTCTGTGTTTTTCCCATGCGTCCGGTCCGAACCAATACATTTTTGTATCTGTAGAATGAAGTGCTCCGAAAGAATTATTACGATTTCCGAAAAGCTTAAATTCTACTTTGTGTTTTCCCTTTTTAACATTATTAACAGTTAAATCATAGGGTGAATAAGCGATAACGCCTATATCCTCACCATCCATCTTCACCTTAATAAGTGTTCCCTTGTAAACACTTGCATTAATTGTAACGGAGCAGTCCTCCGGCGCTTCAAACTCTGTCTTATAAACAACGTTTCCACCGTAGAAGGGCAACCCTTGCGAAACGATATCGCCAAACCCAATTTTTTCTGTTTTTAGAATAATCGTCTTTATGAAAATAATTGACATTGCTTATTCGGTCGGATATAACGATATTAACTTTTTTGGTGAATTGTTTAAAAAATATGTGAATATGACGCCTTCCCAATTCAGAAAAGCGTCAAAACTTTATCCTTAATATATTCCGTTGTGTTTATTGTCTTTCCGTTGCTGTCTTCCGGAGTAATAACTCCAAGCTCCTCAAGAGCAAAATTCCGATCGTATTTAATGCTCACTAAATAAATGCAATTTTCAATCGCATTTAGAAAAATTATGACTATTGTCAAAATTTTTCGTGTAAAATCAAATATTTTACACAGTTCGCATTGATAAAGTCTGTTGAAATAAATATTTTGAGAACAAAATATTTATTTATGGTGCAAGGTTTTTTTTCAAAAACGCACAAAAACCTTGCACCCAAACAATTCTGAAACGCTTGTAATCCGCTATGCGGCTGCGTTTCATAATTGTTCAGCAGTCATTATTTAATGCTGAAAAGAGTGCGGTTACCGCCAAAAAGCAATAACCGCACTCCCTGTTTTTACTCTTAAAATTATTTTACTGTCAATCATTAATCTTTCCGTCGGTTGAAATTACCTTCACCTGCCACGGGATAAATTTTCCGCTGTTTTTAAGCGCTGTTTTCACAGCATTCTCAATACCGCCGCAGCAAGGAACCTCCATTCGAACAACCATTACACTCTTTATATCATTCAAACGTATAATTTCCGTAAGCTTTTCGGTATAATCAACGTTGTCAAGCTTCGGACATCCTATCAAGGTAATATGATTCTTGATAAATCTTTCATGAAAATTTCCGTAGGCATATGCCGTACAATCGGCAGCTATAAGCAGATTTGCACCGTCAAAATACGGCGCATTTACCGGCGCGAGTTTGATTTGTACAGGCCACTGTGATAATCTGCTGTTAATCTTTGTTCCTATAACCTCCTCATCGTTATTATGCTGTATTTTCTTTATATTTGTGCCGGGACAGCCGCAGGGCATAGCCGTTTTTTTCTGCTGATTGGCTTTTACGGCCTCCTCATCATATGCGGCGGCTTCACGCTCCACAAAAGTTATTGCACCTGTCGGGCAAGTCGGCAGACAGTCGCCCAGACCGTCGCAATAATCATCACGCAAAAGCCTTGCCTTTCCGTCAACCATTCCGATAGCGTCCTCATGGCAGGCAGCGGCACAAGCCCCACAGCCGTTACACTTTTCTTCATCTATTTGAATTATTCTTCTTATCATTGTAACCTCCATTCCGCCGCCACGCGGCGGCACAAATCTAATGTGAAAAAGAAGCAAGCAGGTCGATCGAAAGACTGCCGCCGACGTATGTGTATACTTCAAGGCAGGCTTTCGAGATGAGATGCGCCGCTTATTTTTCAGATTATCCTCTGAATTTTTATAATTTTGCAATTGCATGATAAGTATAATACAATAACGAATAAAAGTCTGTTGTATTTACAACGAAATAATTTACCAATTAAAATATATTAAGATTTAAAATCCTTTACATTAACATAAACAAATATATCTATTATTTTACTCCCTACATAATTAATCATTTTATATAATAGATTCAGCTTACAATAAAGGCATGACTGTTATTTTCAATTCCTCCCATTATAAAGAAAAAAATATCCAAAACATATTTAAATAATGTTCACTGAATAAATGCAAGTTGCGCAACTGCAAAGCAGTTGGCGCGTGTTTGAGCTAAAGAATACCGATATGGGGGTGAAACCCAAAAGAGGATACATAAGGGGAACACCTTATGCGCCTTTTGGTGCTTTTGGGCAAACAAAAGTACAACTGTTTCAACATTTGAAATTGCAGACAACAAAAATCAGCAGATTAACACTTGTTATTCTAAACATTCCATCCGCCGTTGATTTCCACTGTCTGTCCCGTAATATATGATGCCTTTTCCGATGCGAGAAAATATATAAGCTCCGCACATTCATCAGGTTTTCCGACTCTGCCCATAGGAATTTCCTCGCATATCTCTTTAATGTCATCCCTTGAAAGGTGATTATTCATTTCGGTATCTATAATCCCCGGCGCAACACAGTTTACTCTTATGCCCGATAATCCGACTTCCTTTGCCAGAGCCTTTGTAAAGCCTATAATTCCCGACTTTGCCGCCGAATAATGCACCTCGCAGGAAGCGCCGCAGACACCCCATATCGAAGATACGTTTACAATAGATCCGCTGTGATTTTTTATCATGGATTTTATTACGACATTTGTCACATTATATGTTCCTGTCAAATTTGTATCAATCATTTTTCCCCAGTCAGCACTGTCAGTATCGATAAACAGCTTTTGCTGCGCAATTCCGGCATTATTTATAAGCACCTCTATACTTCCGTATTTTTCGGTTATATCCTTTACTGTCTTTTCAATCTGCTCATAGCTGCAAATATCGGCACGGTATGAAATACAGTTTATTCTTTCACACAGCTTTTGTGCCTTTTCCTTGTCGCTGTGATATATAACAAAAACCCGATAACCGTTCTTTGAAAAGAGTTCGGCACAGCTTGCGCCTATGCCTCTTGTTCCGCCTGTTATCAAAACATTTTTCATAAAATTTCTACCCCCGCACCTTACGACACATTTTCATATAATTCTGTCCTTTGCAATCATTAAAAAATACGGTAAATGTTACGATTTTACATAATTACAAAACTGTTAATATTCCTTTTATTCATGTTATATATCGATAATAACATCCTTTAATGACTTTTTAGGCACATTCAAGACGTTATTCTCATCAAGAAAATATTTTACGCTGTCCGTCATTTCACACACCCTGCTTTTTTGAGCCGGATAGCCCAATGCAAGAAGATAAAGCAATTCATATTTTTCATTTGAAAGCCCGAAAAGCTCAAGAAGACTGTCACGTTTCAAAGCTCCGAGCCAGCAGCTTGCCATTCCCTTGTCCCATGCTCCGAACATCATAGCGGTAACGGCAGCTCCCGCCTCCGTTTCAAAGGTGTTTTTAACCGTTTTATCACCAAGAACCGCTATATATGCAGGCGGTCTTTCCCCCTCTTTAGGCGCTCCGTCCTGAAGATAACCTGCCCATTTGGTAAGAGGAAAAATATCATTAAGCATTTTTTCATCGGTTAATATTGCAAACTTCAGAGGCTGTACATTTGCCGGAAAAGCGCATAATCTTGCATAATCCACAAGCTTAAGCAAATCCTCTTTCTTTATCTTATCCTGTTTGAATTTTCTTATCGTTCTGCGTTCTGTCAATACTTTCTCTGTTTCCATGTCTGTATCTCCCTTCATATAACCTCAATGTTGTTTTAATTTGCGTCGTCAAGCAATTTCTTAACTGTTTTCAGCTTTTGCACCAAACCCGAATAACGCTTTGATATTTCATTGTTATTTACCATTTTTACAATACTCTGTTCCGTTCCAACCAATATAACCATTTCCCTTGCTCTTGTAACCGCAGTATACAGGAGATTTCTGAACATAAGTAAATTCGGGAATGTATGAATCGGAATAATAACATAAGGAAACTCGTTTCCCTGACTTTTATGAACCGTTATGGCATATGCAAGCTCAAGCTCATCAAGGTTTGAAAAACTGTATATAACAGTTTTATCTTCATCAAAAACAATCTCCATTTCCTTGTCGATATTGGAAATTTTCTTTATTATTCCTATATCTCCGTTAAAAATTCCCATTCCTTCCTCTCCGTTGCCGCGAATCCATTCGGCGTCATAATTATTTTTATTCTGCATAACCTTATCGCCTACTCTGAAAATCGTCTTCCCATGCGCATATTCGTTTTTCATATAATCGGGCGGATTGATTTCCGCCTGTATTATATTATTCAGCGAGGCAACACCCAAAATATTTTTTCTTGACGGCGACAGTATCTGTATCGAATTTATCGGATCTATTCCGTATTTAGCCGGAAGCCTGTCCTTGTAAAGCTCGGCTATTGTATATGCAGCCACATTTGCGTCCTGTCTTCTCATAAAGAAAAAATTCGGATTTTCGCTTTTGAAAACCGGCAGCTCTCCTTTATTTATTCTGTGGGCATTTACAACTATAAGGCTTTCCTGAGCCTGCCTGAAAATATGCTCCAATCTTATAACAGGCACAGTCTCCGAATCTATCAAATCCCTCAAAACATTTCCCGGTCCCACCGACGGAAGCTGGTCACAGTCCCCTACCATTATTAATTTTGCTCCCGGCTTTATTGCTCTTAATAACGAATTCATCAAATTAATATCGAGCATACTCATTTCATCTACTATTATAACGTCAGCCGAAAGAGGATTTTCCTCATTTTTTGAAAAGGTTACGGATAATTCGCTGTCATTTTTTACAACACCCAGCAAACGGTGTATAGTCTTTGCTTCAATTCCCGTTACCTCACTCATTCTCTTTGCCGCACGTCCTGTTGGAGCCGCAAGGGCAATTTTTAATTTCATGCTCTGCATAAGCTTTATTATTGTATTTATTGTTGTGGTTTTACCTGTTCCGGGGCCTCCGGTTATAATAACACACCCCTCCGAAACAGATGTGAGAACTGCGTCTTTTTGCTCAGCCGCCAGAATTATACCCTCCGACGCGGCAACCTCATTAACAGCCCTTTCGGCATCCTCTCTTGTCATTGTGTATTTTTGGTCTGCGGCGTAAAGGGAACAGATTCTTCTTGCGACATATAATTCTGCCGTAAGCAAACTCATAAGATAGCATACTTCAATGCCGTCAATCGTGTCGAGAAAGAGATCCTTTCCCGAGGACAACGACGATATCGCACTTTCTGCCTCATCATCATTAACCCCCAAATTCCTCGTTATAAATTCAATAAGCATTTTTTTCGGCAGATATGTATGTCCGCTTCCGTATGCCGCCGTAATTAAAGTATAACGCACATACGCCCTTATACGTTCGGGTGAATTTTTAGGTATACCCAAAACGCTTGCTATATTGTCAGCCGTTTTAAAGGTTATGCCGTCTATTTCATTTGAAAGTATATACGGGTTTTCCTTTATCTTTTCAACCGCATTTGCTCCTAAAATCCTGTGTACATTTGTCGCCGCCTTGGTTGAAATGTTAAACTGCTGAAGAAACATCACAATTCCCGACATTGACTGAAGCTTTTGATATTCCTCCCCGATTTTTGCCGCTCTTGCTTTTGTTATTCCTTTTATCTCGCTCAGCTTTTCCGGATAATTAAGCAAAATATTAAGCGAATCCTCTCCGAATTTTTCAACAATTTTTTTTGCTGTAGCCTCTCTTATTCCCTTAACTATCCCCGATGAAAGATATTGTAGTATCGCATTTTTTTCGGTAGGCAGCACCGTTTTGTATTGCTTTACCGAAAACTGCTCCCCGTATTCGGGATGCATTACCCATGAGCCCTCCATTTCAATATTTTCACCTGTGCTTATATACGGCATATAACCCACTGCCGTAAATCCGCCGTTCTCTCTGCTGTCAATATCACATATTGTATATCCGTTCTCTTCATTAAAATATATAATATCAGTTACCGTGCCTGTCACGGAAACAGAGTTGTAATCATTATATTTCATAATCCGCTCCATCATATGTAAAGAGCCGCCAAAAAATTTTGCGGTTCAAAATTTACTGTAAACATTCTATCACAATTTGATATTTATGTAAAGTATTATTTTAAAGAAACTTTGATTAGCGGTTTTTAAAAGAACTGTCAATCATATGCACATTAATATGGTCATAGGTCATTTCTATACCTGCCTTGTCAAATTCATATTTTATGTTTTTCGTAACGGCATAGTAAGCGTCCCAATAGTCCTCGGTTTTAACCCACGCTCTCACAACATATGAAATCGAGCTGTTGCCGTAGCCTGTTACCGTTGCAAAGACTGCCGGCTCGTCAAGAACCTTATCAACCGATAAAGCACTTCTGACAAGTGCGTTTTCAACCTCCGATATATCTGCGTCATACGAAGCGGTAACATTAATATCAATTCTTCTTTTTTCTTCCGCAGTATAATTTATTATTTTTGACTGTGCCAAATCGGCATTTGTTATATTTACAAGTTTGTTGTCAAGGGTTGTTATTTTTGTATAAAACAAACCTATTTCCTTTACCGTTCCGCTGACATCGCCGGTTTCGATAAAATCACCCTCGGAAAAAGGCTTTGTTGAAAGAATTGTAAAGCTTGCGGCAATATTTGACAGCGAGTTTTGAACCGAAAGAGAAACGGCAATCCCCGCAACGCTGAACAACGCAACGAGAGAAGTGACCGGAATACCCAATATATCCGCAACTATCATTGCACTGATAAAATAAAGTACTATTTTTACCGAAATCTTCATAAATCCCGAAATCGTATTATTTATACTTGACCTGTCAATGATTTTTCCGATAATCTTCATTATAAGCTTTATCACTAAAATACAAACCAAAAGAACAAGTGCTGCGGAAAAAAAGCTTCCCAAGCTGAAATTACCTATCTTTGTATTTACAATATCTGTCCATGACTTATTCATATTAAAACTTTCCGCTATATTATTCACATAACCACCTCACGGTATAAATACTAAAGGGATTGACAAAAAGAACAATAATTCTTTCGCGTCAATCCCTTTTCATTGCATTAAAAAACAGTTAAAGCTGTCAACAATTATTTATTGATTTCTTCCTTTAACGGCTTACCTGCTTTGAATGCAGGAACTTTTGAAGCTGCAATTGTAATTTCTTCTCCTGTTCTTGGATTTTTACCCTTTCTTGCTTCTCTTGTTCTTACTTCAAATGTACCAAAGCCTACCAATTGAACTTTGTCACCTTCTGCCAAAGCATCTGTGATTGAAGCGATTACAGCTGATACAGCCTTTTCGGCATCCTTCTTTGATAATGAAGCCTTCTCGGCAACAGCTGCAATTAATTCTGTTTTGTTCATAATTTTTTTCCTCCTGTTTATTTTATTTAGGTTTTGTCTGCAACCCTCTTAGAGTATTCTATACAAAAATTCAGCATTTGTCAAGGGTTTTACTATATTTTTTACCAACTTTTTTAAATTTTATCACAATTTACGGTATTTTGAGCCAAAAATTACTTCCATACCCCGATTTTTTCGATAAAATCATTAAAATAAAAAGCCGCTTCAAATATTTTTTTTTAATAAAACTGTTAAACTGCCAAAAAATCAAATTATTTCTTGACATAAATATATGTTTAGAGTATAATATTACTTATAGATATATAATTATAAAATGATGAGGAACGCATAATTTCGTCAAAAAATTCATATTCGTCTGTAAAGGGCGGAGAAACGGAGGATAAAATGAGTAAAAAATATAAATTCTTAGCATTTGACTTTGGTGCGTCATCAGGTCGTGCCATGCTTGCAACCTTTGACGGTTCAAAAATCACTTTGGAAGAAAAACATCGTTTTTCAAACGATCCCGTTGTTATGAACGGCGGATTTTACTGGGACGTAATGAGATTGTTCCATGAGATTAAGCAAGGTATTCTTGCCTGTGCAAATTCCGGTGATAAAGATATTGACTGTATCGGTATTGACACATGGGGCGTTGACTACGGTCTTTTGGACAAAAACGACAAGCTTTTGTCAAATCCTTACCATTACAGAGATACAAGAACCGACGGAATGTATGAAGAAGCTTTCAAGCGTGTATCAAAGGAAGAAATTTTCAATTCAACGGGTATAGCCTTCAATTGGTTTAATACATTATTCCAATTACTGTCGGCAAAGCTGTCGGGTGACGTTGCTTTGGAAAATGCAAAAACACTTTTATTTATGCCCGATTTACTGAACTTTCTTTTAACGGGTGAAAAAAGATGCGAATATACAATAGCGTCAACCTCCCAGATGTTTGATTCAAAGACTCACACATGGGCAACGGATTTGCTGAAAAAGCTTGGTCTGCCTACAGACATATTTGCTCCTATGATTTATCCGGGAGAGCAGGTAGGCGTACTTTTACCCGAAATTGCCGAAGAACTCGGCGTGGCTCAAATTCCCGTTATGGCGGTTGCTTCCCATGATACAGGCTCGGCGGTTGCCTCTGTTCCTGTTGTTGACCACGATGATTTTATATACATATCCAGCGGAACATGGTCGCTTATGGGTGTTGAGCTTAAGGCTCCGAATATATCTCCCGACTCTTTAAAATATAATTTCACCAACGAGGGCGGCGTAAATAAAACAATAAGATTTTTAAAGAATATTATGGGCCTGTGGCTTATTCAGGAGTCACGCCGTCAATGGAAACGTGAAGGCGAGGAATTAAGCTTTAACGATCTTGAGCAGCAGGCAAATGCGGCAACTCCTTTTGAAAGCTTTATAGATCCCGATTACCACACCTTCCAAACTCCCGGCAATATGCCTAAGAGAATCAGAGAATACTGCCAAATGACCGGTCAAAAGGTTCCCGAAACAAAGGGTGAAATTATAAGATGCATAGCTCAGAGCCTTGCGTTTAAATACAGACAGACCGTTGAGGGCATGGAAGAAGTTACAAAAAACAAATATTCCGTTATTAATATCGTAGGCGGCGGAATTAAGGATAAAATGATTTGTCAGTTTACCGCCAACGCAACAAAGAGAATTGTAAATGCAGGCCCTGTTGAGGCAACAAGTATAGGTAACGTTATCGTTCAGGGAATCGGTACCGGAGCAATTAAAGGCTTGGCAGAAGGCAGACAAATTGTCAGAAATTCATTTGACATTGCCGAATATAAACCTCAGGACTCGGCTGAATGGGATAAAGCTTATGAACAGTGGAAAAAAATTGTAAAGGCTTAAAAATTCTAAGGCTTGCCGATACCTTAATACGGCAAGCCTCTTATTGCTTTTTGAAAAGAGTCTACATATCTTTTCTCGGCAATTAAAATATGTGCCTCCCCCAAGGAGGCGGAATGGAGATTAAAAATGAATGTACGACGTGCTCAAATTAAGGATATGGAAAGAATAAACGACCTGTTGTTTCAGGTATGCCTTGTACATCATAACGGGCGTCCCGATCTGTTCAAAACAGGCGCAAAAAAATATACCGATGAACAGCTCAAATCGATTATTCTTGATGATAACACTCCGATACTGGTTGCGGCGGATGAAAATGATTCTGTTGTTGGGTATGCTTTTTGCATATTCAAGCAATTTAAAAACGATAATATTCTTACCGATATAAAAACACTCTATATAGACGATTTATGCGTTGATGAAAAATGCCGAGGACAGCATATCGGAAAAACCCTTTATAATGCCGTTATAGATTTTGCCCGTGAACATGACTGCTACAACGTCACACTGAACGTATGGAGTCTTAACGAAAACGCATTAAAATTCTATGAGGCCTGCGGACTTAAGCCTCAAAAAATAGGAATGGAAACAATACTTTAAATATATTCGGTAAATTTAAGCTGCCGCAAAGCGGCGGAATGGAGATTAAAATGGAACAAATTATAGCTACGGTATCTCAGCTTAATGCGTTTGTCAAAAAAACCTTTGAAGCAAATCCCGTTTTTTCCGACATATGGATAAAGGGAGAAATTTCAAATTACAAAAGACATTTTTCCGGTCATCATTATCTGACATTAAAAGACGAGGGTGGCGTGTTGAAGGCAATAATGTTCAGATCAAGCGCTTCTTCCCTTACATTTACTCCGAGCGACGGCATGAAGGTAATGGCACGGGGCAGAATATCCGTATACGAAGCCGGAGGCGTTTATCAGCTGTACATTAGTGAAATGATCCCCGACGGCGTGGGAGAATTATACATTGCTTACGAAAAACTTAAAGCAAAGCTGTCGGCAGAGGGGATTTTTGATGAAAAATACAAAAAGCCTATTCCGCAGTTTCCAAAAGCAATAGGCGTTGTAACCGCTTCAACGGGCGCTGCCGTCCGTGATATTATTAACGTTGCAACCCGCCGTTTCCCCTATGCGGAAATAATAATTTACCCGGCACAGGTTCAGGGTGCCGGGGCAAAGGAAAGTATATGCGCAGGAATTGAATATTTTAACAAAGAAAAATACTGCGATACGATAATTGTAGGAAGAGGCGGCGGCTCGATTGAGGATTTATGGGCATTTAACGAAGAATCGGTTGCATACGCAATATTTAAATCGGAAATACCGATAATATCCGCCGTTGGACATGAGGTTGACTTTACCATTGCCGATTTTGCCGCCGATTTACGTGCTCCCACTCCCTCTGCCGCAGCCGAACTTTCCGTTCCCTCGGCACAGGAGATAACAGACAGAATATACGATTACGAATACACGCTGATTTCCATAATAAAAAACAAAATAGAACGTCTTAAGCTGCACGTCAAATCACTTAAGGTATTATCGCCTCAGGCAGTTATCAACAATAACTTCATACGTCTTGACAATGCGGTAAAAAGGCTTGAAACAAGCACCTGTGCAATAATAAACACAAACAAGGAATCACTTATAAAATGTATGTCAAAATTAGACGCACTCTCCCCTCTTAAGGTCTTGCAAAGAGGTTTTGCAATTCCCGTTGAGGAAAACGGAAAAATTATAAAAACGGTCAAAGAACTGGACAAGGTAAAAGATTTTAATTTAAAGCTTGCAGACGGAGAAAGACGCTGTAAAGTTTCAAAATAATGGAGGATTAATATGGCAAAAACATTTGAAGAATCGATAAAAGAACTTGAAAATACAGTTGCAAAGCTTGAAAGCGGAGATGTATCGCTTGAGGAATCCATAAAGCTTTTCGAATCAGGTATGAAGCTTTCAAACAGCTGTAAAAAAATGCTTGAAACAGCAGAAAAAAAGGTTTCAATACTTACAGACAACGGAAACGGAGAATTAACAAAAGAACCGTTTAATACCGACAATTAACAGAACCTAAAATACACTTAAAAATACTGTTAACATTAAAATATACGGTTTTATTTTCTTTTGTACCTTAATTTGTGCCGCTAAAATGCGGCGGAACGGAGATAAAATGGAATTAAAAAATATACTTAAGGAAAAAACAGAACTGATAAACAAGGAATTAAATAAGTATTTGGATCATGCAAAGCTTCCGCAGGAGAAAATATTTGATGCCATGTCCTATTCGGTTTCAGCCGGCGGCAAAAGACTGCGTCCCATTATTATGCTTTTGGTATGCGATATGCTTGGCGGCAGCGAAAAGGAGGTTCTGCCCTTCGCCTGCGCTTTGGAAATGATTCACACCTATTCGCTGATTCATGACGATTTACCCGCAATGGACAACGATGACTTAAGACGTGGAAAGCCCACCAATCACAAGGTTTTCGGCGAAGCTATGGCAATACTTGCCGGAGATTCACTGCTGAATATGGCATTTGAGATAACATCATCGGCAGAAATCTCCGATCCGCAAAAAGCCCTAAGAGCCATAAAAGAGCTTGCAAAATCATCAGGTGTCTTGGGAATGATAGGTGGTCAGGTTATTGATATAGAATCAGAAAACAAGGAAATTTCCGCCGATTTACTTTTGTATCTTCATACACTCAAAACCGGTGCAATTATACGTTCCTCCGGAACAATCGGCGCAATTTTATCGGGTGCGTCGGAGGAAGAAATAAAAGCAATAGACGCTTTCTGCCTTAATCTCGGAATAGCTTTTCAGATTCAGGACGATATTCTCGACGTACTCGGAAACGAGCAAACTCTCGGAAAACCTATAGGAAGTGATGCTGAAAATCACAAAACAACCTTTGTCACTCTGTTTGGTCTTGAAAAAGCAAAAGAAAAAGCTGTTGCATACACAAACATGGCAATCGAGTCATTATCGGTATTCAGAAACAAAGCAGATACTCTGATTGAGCTTGCAAATTATCTTACAAACAGACAATACTAATATAATGTCTGCCGAACAAATGGTTTTACGAAAACATTTGTATGGAATTTTCAATTTCACATCTGAAAACAGCTTTAAAATGCTATTTTTAGATTTACGACATTGATTGACTTACTGTTTATGCATTTATTCAGTACCTCATATTTATACGCAATGAGTTTTGCTGCAGCACAGCGGCAGAATGGAGGAAAAAAATGAATGACTTTCTACACTTTTGGCTGCATTCCCCCTTGGCGACCGCCATTATATCTTGGTTCACGGCGCAGCTGTTAAAGGTTATAATATTTCTTATACAAAACAAAAAAATCGATATATCACGATTTGTCGGTTCGGGCGGAATGCCAAGCTCTCACTCCTCAACCGTAACGGCACTCGCAACCGCAATTGCATTCACTGACGGAACAAGAAGCAGCACCTTTGCAATTTCGGTTATTCTCGCTGTTATTGTTATGTATGACGCTGCCGGAGTCAGACGCGCCGCCGGACAGCAGGCTGTCATACTTAATAAAATTATTGAGGACTGGGGAAAAGCCTCCTTTTCCGATACCGAAAAAAAATTAAAAGAGCTTTTGGGACATACTCCAAAACAAGTTTTTGCCGGAGCATTACTCGGTATTTTTATCGGTGTTATACGACATATTTAATCTGGTTGATTTATATGCAAAAATTCGGACAATAAATTGTCCGAATTTTTCATAATTATTAATCATCTTCTCTGTCTTCTTTATCTTCCTGCTGATTATCCTGCCATCCTTCTTTTTCGGCTTTCGCAAGAGATTTTTTCTTATTATCGAGAGTAATAGTTAATTCTTTTTCTTCGTATTCGCTTCCGTTGTTTACCTTAACGGTAATTGTCTTGGTTTCCCCTGCTTTATAATATGTCAGTCTGTTCTGAAGCTCGCTGATTGACTTTACCGTATATCCGTCAAACTTGGTTATAACATAACCCTTTTTAATTCCGGCTTTATCGGCAGCCGAGCCTTTTGTTACGCTTGTTACAAAAACGCCCGATATGCCGTATGTCTGAGAAATCTGACTCGCTATATCTTCACCGGTAATTCCGAGGAATCCCTGAGAATCTTCATCTACAACTTCTCTTGTTTCTCTTACCATCAGTTCGCCGATAATAGATTCAACATCGGAAATAGGAATAGCATAACCCATGCCCTCAACGCCGTTTGCCGCAATCTTTACAGAATTAATACCTATCAGCTCACCTCTCATATTAAGCAAAGCTCCGCCGCTGTTACCCGGATTAATTGCCGCATCGGTCTGAATAAAGTAATTTGAAACGGTTTCGCCCGTTCCTGACTGCGATTCAAGCTGTACAGCTCTTCTCGTTGCACTTATAATACCCGTTGTAACGGAGGTTCCGTAGCCGAGAGCGTTACCTATTGCTATAACCCGTTCACCGGCTCTTATATTTGACGAATTGCCTATGGTTGCAACCTTTATTTGTGAAAGCATATCGGCAGGTATTTCTGAAAGCTTAATTGAAATAACTGCCAAATCCTTGTCCGAATCGTAACCCTTTATCTGTGCCTGCAATATATTTTTAGCCTCTGTGCTGTTAGGATCTATTCCCTCTGCCATGTCGTCCGATTCCTGATTTGCAAATATTACGCTCAATTCCTTGCTGTCCGCAACAACATGATAGTTTGTTACAATAAGCAATTCCGTATCGTTTTTACCTATAATTATACCCGATCCGCTGCTTGTACTCTCCTGAGAATACCTTCCGAAAAACGTCATAATCTCCGTAACGCCTTTATTTGTTATAGACACAATAGACGGCATACATTCTTCGGTTATATCGGCAATTGCAGACTCGGTCTTTTCCTCCTGCTCACTTGCCGTCAGCATACTTTCCGTATTTTTGATTTTTACATTTGAGCCTATAAACTTGCTTACGCCTGTATTTGTTACAGCCGTAACCGCTCCGGCAACCACACCGAACAATATAGCACAGGCAACCACAAAAGCAATTTTCCCTTTGTGCTTTTGTTTATTTTTACCGTCTTCCGTATATGCTGTATTAACCGGTTCAACAGGTACGGTATAGTAGTTTTCGGTATTACTTGTATCAGTTACCGGTTCTTCATTATCTACCGTTGCCGTACCTTCCGAATACTGCTCGTTTCCTTCGTAGTTTTCTGTTTCCTGCTGATTATTATTGTTATAAAATTCGTCTGTCATAATCTGCACACCCCTTTAATTATTTACTGACATAATCATACTATATTTATATGAATTTTTAAATATGAATTTGTTACGTTTTTGTAAATTGTATAATATTAGGGACATTAATTATGCAGTTATTAAATAATTCTTTATCTCAGCTTAATAGTTTTCATTTTTAACTTTAAAATATGCTTTCGGTTTCCTGCAAACGGGGCAAGCCTCCGGTGCTTTTTTACCAAAGTGAACATATCCGCAGTTCATGCAAATCCACATAACATCTCCCTCTTTGGAAAATACCATTCCATCTTTGACATTCTCCAAAAGCTTTCTGTATCTTTCTTCATGTTTCTTTTCAATACTTCCCACAAGCTCAAATTTTGCCGCAAGCTCATCAAATCCTTCTTCTCTTGCAGTCTGTGCAAACTCCGCATACATTTTTGTCCATTCGTAATTTTCGCCCTCTGCCGCCGCAAAGAGATTATATTCCGTAGACGCCATTCCTCCGTTTAAATATTCAAACCACAATTCTGCGTGTTCCTTTTCATTTGAAGCAGTTTCGGCAAATATTTCCGCTATCTGTTCATAACCGTCCTTTTTTGCCTTTTCCGCAAAAAATGTGTACTTGTTTCTTGCCTGAGATTCACCGCTGAATGCAGTCATAAGATTTTGCTCCGTTTTACTTCCCTTTAGTTCCTTCATAATTATTACATTATCTCCTTTCAGCCCCTTGGGGCAGCACATGGAAAACAGTGATGCTTAATGCTTCATCACTGTTCCCTCTAATTCAGATTGTTTTAAGTCTGTATATTTATTTTTACCATTTTGTTCTTATATGATACATTTATTATTACTATTCAAACTTATGACAATTAATTTCTTATGCAAAACCAAAGTTTGAAAGAAAATCGTCAAGATTGGCAATTTTATTCAAACTTTTTACATTCCGAAATCTGCACTCCGGTATAGTACGTTTTTAAAATATCCTCATAATTTTTTCCTATAGACGCAAGATAATTTGCGCCGTACTGACTCATTCCCACACCATGACCGTAACCCTTTGTATCCATTTTTATACTGTCCTCGTTCTGTTCTATTTGAACATTGGTAGATCTTAAGCCGTACATAAACCGAAAATCCGTTCCTTTTACGGCAATTCCCCCCACATCAATCGTAATTATTCCTCCGGCGTCACTTCTTTTTATATCCCCTATTATATAATTATCCCAATTAACACCTTCGATTTTTTCTTCTGCGATTTTTTTAAACTCGTCAACGGTAAAAACCTTTTCATCATGATAACGAGGTGATTTTTCTTCTCCATCACTCTTTACACTTACAAGATAATCGACATTTCCTCCCCAAACATCCTTTGAATTTTCGGTAAATCCCGATGATGTGGAATGGAATACCGCAGAAATAGGCTCATTGTTATATGTTATTATCAAATTTCCCGTACTGTCTACGGCGTCGGAAATTTTTTTCCAATACTCGTCTGCCTTGTCCGCGCCCCAAAGCTCCCGTCTTTTTGCCTCGCTTATCCATGCTTTGCAGTGCTTTGCGTCGGTGCATATATATGCCCCCTTATGCTCCTTTGGTATCTCGGATTTTTTATATGCGTTGATTCTGTTAACCAAATATGTTCTTGCGGCAATTGCCTGTGCCCTCAATGCCTCCGGATAAAACTCTGCCGGCATTTCCGCAGAAACAACCTCCTTTAAATACTGATTTACATTCATTTCCCCGACTCTGTCTTCCTCCGCTATGTATACCGAAATTGTTTCAATTTTTTCCTCCTGCGTCCTTTCCTCCTCCTTGGGTTTAAATGAACAGGTAATCAAAAAAGGTATTCCGGCAGTTACAAATATTATTATTAAAATTATCATAAAAATCTTTTTCATATGCATCATCCTTTCACTCTGAATATATGAAATTTTAAATTCTTATATAACCATACTTTTGAATAATAACATAAATTTAAGCAATAATATATTTTAGACGGTCACACAAAAAATTACCTCAAAACGGAGAATGATATATGATTACTATAGGGATTCTTGCACCTGATAATTCTGTTGAAATAGTAAACACTCTTAAGGATATAATACGGCAAAACGGCTATGTGACGGCTGTAAACGAAAACGGAATACAAACTCAAAAAAAGCTTGCTCTTTATGAACGTTCGGGAATAGAATATGCTGTCGTTATATTTAATCATAAAAAAATATATCCTGTCGCTCTTGACATACTTATACTCGATAACGCAAAAAACCAAAAGCTTGTTACACTTGAGCTTGTAAAATGCATAACAGAAAAAACCTTGCTTATATATAATACCGACAACGGCTATCTTCCCGCCTTAAATCACCCCAATGCAATTGAATACGGATTCGGGCGAAACAGTGCTGTCACAATTTCTTCAATCGGCTACAATGATGCAAGCGTAGACATTTTACTGTGCATTAACCGTCCTTTTTCGGGTATTTTTTCAAACAACATATATGTCGGCGAGCTTCTTGTTAATACCAAAATGCGCAGTGATATAGCAAATCTTATTCCGGCAATAATCTGTGGGCTTGTATGCGATATAATATGCGAACACGCAGTTAAAATTTAGCATAATTATTAAGTTAAAAGAATAGAATAATTTATAAATACAATTGTTAATAAAACAGTCGGAGCTTAGTTTAATGACTGCCGAATAAATATTTTGCTCTCAAAATATTTATTTCAGCAGACTTTATCAATGCGAACTGTGTAAAATCTTTGATTTTACACGAAAAATTTTGATAATAGTCATAATTTTTCTAAATGCGATAGATAATCGCATTTATTCAGTGAGCATTATATAATTTGTTCAGACTGCCATCTCAATTTAAGGAGGCGTAAATATGGAAAACAATACCAACAACAATCTCGCTCAGGTATGCGGTGTTGTTGAAGATGAATTAAAATTTAATCATGAGATTTACGGTGAGGGATTTTATACCTTTACATTGAGGATACCGAGATTATCAGGCACAAGCGATAAAATCAAAGTTATGGTATCAGATCGTCTGCTGGCAGATGTACCGGTTAAAATCGGAGATTTTTTGGAAATAACCGGACAATTCCGTTCCTATAACAGCTATGAAGAAAGCGGTAACAGGCTTATTCTTACGGTTTTTGCAAAGGATATAGCCATAGGTGATCCCGACCTTTGCAAAAATCCGAACTCACTGTATTTAAACGGGTATGTATGCAAATCTCCGGTGTACCGCACAACCCCGTTCGGACGTGAAATTACCGACATCTTACTGGCAGTAAACCGAACCTATAACAAATCGGATTACATACCTGTAATTGCCTGGGGTAGAAATGCTCGCTTCTGCAAAGGATTTAAGGTAGGTGACAACGTAAAAATATGGGGCAGAATACAATCCCGCGACTATCAAAAAAAGGTTTCGGAGGATGAAACAATTACAAAAACCGCTTATGAAGTTTCCATAAGCAAATTGGAGCTTGTAAATAAAGATGAAATTTCCGATGAGGATTCAATTCAATAACAATTCATAGACAGATATTAAAAAAAGCTGCTTGTTTACCAATCTCGCAACAAATAATCCGTTTGATTGATAACAAAGCAGCTTTCATTTATTTTGCAACGCTTTCGCAAATATCCTGTTTCACTTCTTCAGCGTGCTGGTCTTTTCGTATAAAGGTAGGAACAATATCATGAAGCATTCTTTCCACTTCAATTTTATTATTATTTTTAGCAGCTTCTTCAAGCATTGAAAGCTTTTCAAAAAATTTTTCTTCATTTATATTTATCTGTTTACCGATAAATATTTTGTTGTTTGCGGTGTTTTTAAGTCCCTCTTCATTCATTAAAAGTTCCTCATACAACTTTTCTCCCGGTCTTAATCCGGTAAAGGTAATGTCAATATCCTTATAAGGTTCAAATCCGTGCAAGCGAATAAGATTCTCCGCCAATTCCAAAATTTTTACGGGTTCACCCATATCAAGAACAAATATTTCTCCTCCTCTTGCCATGGTTGCAGCCTGTAATATCAGCGATGCGGCTTCGGGTATAGTCATAAAATATCTTATTATTTGAGGATCCGTTACGGTCAAAGGTCCTCCGTCGGTAAGCTGTTTTTCAAAAAGCGGAATAACAGACCCGTTTGAGCCAAGCACATTTCCGAATCTCACCGCAACAAATTCGGTTTTGCATTTCAACTGTGCCATACACTCAACAATCATTTCACAGCATCTCTTTGTTGCTCCCATAATATTTGTAGGATTTACCGCTTTGTCGGTGGAAACAAGCACAAATTTTTCCGCTCCGTATTCTCTTGCAAGCTTTGCCGTATTCAAAGTTCCGAATATGTTATTTTTTACCGCTTCTTCCGGATTTGTTTCCATTAACGGCACGTGCTTATGAGCCGCAGCATGAAAAACAAGCTGTGGGCGGAACATTTCAAACAGTTCCTTCATTTTTACATAATCTCTTACCGAAGCAATCTGAACCGATAAATTCAAACTGTCGCCGAAATTATGTATAAGTTCCTGCTGAATATCATAAGCATTATTTTCATAAATATCTACAATAACAAGCTTCTTTGGTTTTAATTTCGCAATCTGCCTTGTCAACTCCGAACCTATGGAACCTCCGCCTCCCGTAATCATGCAAATCTTATCGCAAATCATATTCTGCGTTGCTTTTGAATCAAACTTTACTTCATCACGACCGAGCAAATCCTCAATTTTTATGGCAGTCATTTGCTCATGGAGCTTTTCGCTGTAAACATATTTGTCCAAATCAGGCAAAACATTGACCTTACAAAGAGTTTCCGAACATATATTTAAAATTCTCTTTTTATCCTCTCTGCTGATTGACGGAATGGCAAGAATTATTTCACGTATGTTCTGACTTTTTACTATTTTGGGAATTTCATTTGTGTTTCCCTGAACCTTTATACCGTCAACAATTCTGCCGATTTTATCGGAATCATCATCTACAAATACAACCGGATTATACTTGTCGTTTACCTTCATGAGATCGCATATATGTTTTCCCGCTTCTCCGGCACCGATAATCATTACTCTGTTTTTTGATTCGGTTATTGCTCTGTTTTTTATGTAGCTGTAAACTATTATGTAGAGTATTCTTATAAAACATACCGCTATAATTGAAATAATACCCGAAATAGTATAGTAAAAAGCCATACCCGGATTGTCTTTTAAAGAAAAATAAGCCACCATTGCAATTATGCTTAATGCGACCGCCGTAATACATCCTATAAAACTGCTCAGGGACGCATATCGCCACACTATTTTATATGCTTTCATCAAATGCATGGCAAAAACCGATATAACCGCAAAACATAAAACACTTAAATTAAACTGTTTTGAAATATCAATAGAAAAATGAATTGTTTTCAGCAGAAAAAAAGCAATTATACAAGATAATAAAACACACATAAAATCCGCTGAAATCAAAATTAATTTTCTTCTGTTCTGTACCCAAATATCCTTCATATTTCTCTCCGTTCTTCCGATATGCCTAAATACAAATGCAGAAATCGTAAAATTAAATCTCCTGCTGTTGCACCTATATATTTAAATTATTGCAATATTATTATTTTTTCACTTCATTTTATTATACACCTTATAATTTCAAAATGTCAAGTATTTTATCAAGAATAAAAAAATTACCAATAAATTGCATGAATCTAATCAGATGATTTGTTAAATATGTAATACTGTCAAAAGAACAAATGCTCAATAAGAATCTTTATTCCGATACCCATAAGCACGATACCTCCGATCAGTTCCGATTTATTTCCGAACAGATTTCCGCACTTATTTCCTATATATACTCCGGCAAAGGAAAATACAAAAGCAACAATTCCAACAACCGATGCCGAAAAAATAATATTTGTATCCATTGCCGCAAAGGATACACCAACCGCAAGAGCGTCAATACTTGTTGCAACCGCAAGAACCGTAAGCGTCTTATTATCCAGCGGATTTTCGTCAGTCCTTTGTTCTTCTTCTTTGCCGAACAGTGACTCAAAAAACATTTTTCCTCCTATTAGCATGAGCAGAAAAAAAGCAATCCAGTGATCAACCGCACTTATATATTTTGCAAATGCCGAACCGAGCAAATTTCCGATAAACAACATTCCAAATTGAAACACTCCGAAAAACAAAGCTATTTTAAATGCGTTTACCGCTCTCAGCTTTTTCAAAACAATACCGTCGGTAACAGCCACCGAAAATGCGTCCATAGCCAATCCGACCGAAATAAAGAATAATGTGATAAAATCCATAAAAGCACTCCCCGATTTATGTATGTAATGCGCCGCGCCTTAAGAAAATATAAATTAAATTTCTTAAGGCACGGTATTTAAAATTCAGATTATATATTTAATTAATTTATACTTATTTTTACAAATGTTCAGCCGTTTTATCCCTTGTCATCAAATCATAAACAACATCCCTTGCTTTCTTATTTTCAAACAAAATTTTATATGCCTCATTTACAATCGGCATCGAAACACCGTATTTTTTTGCAAGCTCATAAGCTGCTCCCGCCGTATGAACACCCTCCACAACCATGTGAATTTCTTTCAAAGCTTTGTCAAGCTTTATACCTTTACCGAGTAAAATTCCGCATCTTCGATTGCGTGAATGCATACTTGTACAGGTAACTATCAAATCACCTATACCCGAAAGTCCTGCAAAGGTTTCAGCCTTTGCACCCATAGCAATACCGAGCCGCTTTATTTCCGCAATTCCTCTTGTCATAAGGGCAGCCTTTGTGTTATCTCCAAACCCCAAACCGTCACTGATACCCGCACACAGCGCAACGACATTTTTTAAAGCTCCCCCAAGCTCAACTCCGATAGGATCATCGGACAGATAAACTCGGAATGTTTTATCCATGAAAACATCCTGTATAAATTCCGCCGCTCCCTCATACTCCGAAGCGACAACATTGGTAGTGGGTAAACCTATACCTACCTCTTCCGCGTGTGAAGGTCCGCTCATAACCGCAATTTTTGCCTGCGGTATCTCCTCATGATATACCTGTGATAAGCGCATCAATGTGTTGTTTTCCAAACCCTTTGAAAGATTTACAATTATTTGTCCTTCTGTAATTAACGGTGACAGTTTTTTTGCCGTTTCTCTCGTTGCAAAGCTTGGAACAACCGTTACAGTAAGCTCTGCTCCTGTTACGGCTTCTTCCATGCTGTTTGTGCATAAAACATTGTCGGTAAGACGCACTCCCTTTAATAATTCGCTGTTTTCTCTTTCCCTCTGAAGTCTTTCCGCCTCCTCCGGCAAAAAGCACCAAAGGGTGACATCATATCCTTTTTTTCCTAAAAGAGAGGATATTGCCGTACCAAAACTTCCCGCTCCTATAACTCCAATCTTCATTTCGGTTAACTCCTTTCAACAACGGACATCATTATATATTATACATAACACTATGTTTTTATAATTTTTTAAATTTTATGTACCATTTTTTAATCTTGATAGGTCAGTCCTTTTTTTTAGAGAACAGCTTGTTTTCCGTTCCCGAAAGCAGCCTTTTTATGTTTGTATGATGTTTTGCAATTATAAGTATACATAAAATCAATGCGGAAACAAAATATACAATGTTGAAATTTCCGCTTCCTGCCATAAATGCCGCAGCGACGCACGGATATATAACCGCAGCCGACACAGAGCCAAGTGACACATATCTTGTGGTAACCATAATCAAAAGAGCCGCTGCCAAAACAATCAGCGCCACCTTATAATCTATCATAAGCACAGCGCCCAGTCCTGTCGCAACTCCCTTTCCGCCTTTAAAACCGAAATATATGGGAAAATCATGTCCGAGCATAACAAAAATTGAGGCTATATATTTAATATTTCCCAACAGATATGCCGTTCCTACTCCTGTTACAGTCATATTTTTTACGGTTAAATAATCAACCGCTGTCCCTATGGCAACTGCCGCAACTCCCTTTAATACGTCTATAAGCAAAGTGAAAACAGCCGCCTTTTTTCCGTAAACTCTCAGCATATTTGTAGTTCCCGCATTTTTAGAGCCTTTTGTTCTTATATCATTTCCGTCAACCGATCTCGATATTAATATTGCCCCCGATATACTTCCTATCAAATATGCAATTATCGCCGTAAGTGCCGCTATAAGATATAGCATAAAAATCAATCCCTTCAACATTATATACTTTAAATTTTTCCGAATTAGAACAATAATCTACAGTTTATTCCTTTTTGCCCTTTTCCCTCACTATGAGTTTTATCGGCGTTCCGGCAAACCCCAAGGCAGCTCTCAGCTGATTTTCAATATATCTCAAATAAGAATAGTGAAACAGCTCCGCAGAATTGCAGAAAAGAATAAAGGTAGGCGGCGCTGTTGAAACCTGTGTACCGTAATATATTTTCAATCTTTTTCCCTTGTCCGACGGCGGCTGCTGCTTTGCCATTGCTTCATTAAGCATATCATTGAGCATACCTGTTGTAATTCTTCGTTTATGCTGTTCGTTGACAGCCTTAACCTCCTCCAAAAGCTTATCAATTCTTTGACCTGTTTTTGCAGATATAAATATTATTGAAGCATATGACATATATGCAAATTCTTCTCTTATTCTGTCTGTAAATTCCTTCATGGTTTTGTCGTTTTTCCCCTCTACCGCGTCCCATTTGTTTACGGCAATAATACAGGCCTTTCCCTGTTCATGGGCATATCCGGCAATTTTTGTATCCTGTTCGGTTATTCCCTCGTTTGCGTCTATCATAATAACACAAACGTCGCTCCTGTCAACCGCGGCAAGAGAACGGATTACGCTGTAACGTTCGACAATCTCGTCAATTTTACCTCTTTTTCTCATTCCGGCTGTATCGATAATTAAAAATCTGTCCTCGCCCCTTGTAAATCTTGAATCAATTGCATCTCTGGTTGTGCCTGCAATATTTGAAACAATAAGACGGTTTTCACCAAGTATTTTATTAATAAGCGACGACTTTCCGGCATTAGGTCTTCCTATAACCGCAACCTTTATTTCATCTTCTTCCTCAGAGGTATCTGCGTCCTCCGGGAACATTTTTGTAACCTCGTCAAGCAAATCTCCGACTCCAAGTCCATGAGTTGAGCTTATGGCAACGGGATCTCCCAATCCGAGATTATAAAATTCATAAAATTCAAAGGGCGGATCACCGATATTATCAACCTTATTTACGGCAAGAACTATTTTTTTCTTTGCTTTCAAAAGCATAGCCGCAACATCGGAATCATTTGCCGTAAGACCGTCACGAACATTTACCATAAATATTACAACGTCGGCCATCTCAATGGCAAGCTGTGCCTGCGCCCGCATCTGCGACAATATTTCATCCTTGCTTGCAGGCTCTATTCCTCCGGTATCAATCAAAGTAAAGTGTTTGTCAAGCCATACCGCATCGGCATATATTCTGTCACGGGTAACGCCCGGCGTATCCTCAACAATGCTTATCCGCTGTCCTGTTATCTTATTAAATAGTGTGGATTTTCCCACATTAGGTCTGCCCACAATTGCTACTGTCGGTTTCATTTTTTTATCCTTTCGTATATTATAAATTTAGTTATCTATATATTTTCATAATTATTAAAATACTATTTCCAACCCCGAAACAGCCTCAATAAAATCAAAGCCGTCATTATTAATCGGAGTAACTTTTACACCCAGTCTTTCGCTCAGTTCACTCAGAGTCATATCATCCAAAAAAATATCCTCGTCGGCTCTTAACATCGTTGACGGAATTATAAGCTTGCTTCCCAAGGGTTTATCCTTGATCTGAGCAACTATGTCGGAGCCGACAACCAAACCCGAAACGGAAACACCTCCGCCGAAAAAATTATTTTTTATGGGATATACATTAATTTTAAGCCCCTTTACCTTTTTCATCAATTCGGTGCAAAGACCGTTTATGAAATCATACGCTATCTCTCCCGTTGCAACGGAAACCTCCCTTTCGGAATAATTTTTTTTTAAATATTCAATTCCGTTATAAAATTCTTCACGCATACTTGCAACAAGACCCACACCGTTTTCAAGCTGTGGAAAACCCTCATAGGTATATGCTTCGGGTACGCTCACTCCGGCATTAATATAAAACTCATCGGCAAGATACACAAATCTTGACCGAATTTTTTCATAAAGCTTTTTCTGCCAGCCCTCCACCTGCTCTATAACTTTTTTTGAGCTTTCGCTGTCAAATGCTTTTAACTTGCATAATCCTTCACGATAAGCGGTAAGTCCTACCGGCACAACCGAAACGCTTTCCACATAAGGATACAGCTTTGCCAAATCACTTATAGTCCTGTCAAGCTCCATCTTGTCATTATAATCTATGCACAAAACAATCTGGCAATTCATGTGCATATTGTTTTCGGCAAAACGTTTCATAATATCATATACTTTTCCGGCATTTTTGTTTTTAAGCATTTCAACTCTTAACTCGGGGTTTGTTGTATGAACAGAAATATTAATAGGTGAAATTCTCATTTTTATTAATCTGTCTATGTCGTTTTCCGAAAGGTTTGTAAGAGTTACATAATTTCCCTGCAAAAATGAAAGTCTTGTATCATCGTCCTTAAAGTAAACGGTGTCTCGCATACCCTTCGGAAGCTGGTCTATGAAGCAGAAAATGCACTTGTTTCTACAGCTTTGAGCCTTATCCACAAGAGCCTCCTCAAAGTCTATTCCCAAATCCTCATAGTCATTTTCAATTGTAATTTCTTCAAGATCTCCATTCTTTTTTTTAACCTCAAGTACAACCTCATATTCCGATGTAAGATACCGATACTCAAGAATATCATAAAAATCATGTCCGTTTACGGTAAGAAGCATATCGCCCGGCTCAAGTCCGGCTTCTTCGGCAAGCGAGCCATGCTCTATATTACCGATAACAGTATTAGGTTTTTTCAATACAAAACAGCCTCCTCAAAATATATATACAACTGTGTGCCGGGAATAACCCCATAAATTACCCTATTATATATTTTCCCACAAATTTAATAAATAATCAAGTCTTTTTTTAAAATTTATACCCAAATTCAAAAATAAATAATGAACCGCACAAACTCTTATTGACAAATTGGTATAAAAGTTGTAAAATATCTATGTTTTGAATGACCGAAACAGAAAGGAATGTTTTATCATGGAAGATAATTCCCGTATAATCAGCGGAAATATTTTCACAAATATGCTTATTTTCACCTTCCCTATTATAATAACAGGAATATTGCAGCTGCTTTATAACGCTGCCGACGTAATTGTTGTGGGACGTTATGCCGGAAGCAACTCCCTTGCAGCCGTTGGTTCTACCGGTTCTCTCGTTACCCTGTTTACCAATCTTTTTGTTGGGCTTTCCAGCGGAACAAGCGTTTGCGTGGCTCAATTCACCGGCGCAAAAAATTCGGAAGCAATAAAGAAATCGGTGCATACCTCAATCGGTATTTCTCTTATAGGGGGATTATTTTTAACCTTTATCGGACTTATATTTTCTAAAGATATGCTTGAATTAATGTCCACTCCCGATGATATTCTGAATGAGGCGGCTCTTTATATGAGAATAATCTTTCTCGGTATGCCTGCGTCAATGCTCTTTAACTTCGGAGCTGCAATTCTGCGCGCAGCCGGCGATACAAAAACACCTATGATTTTTCTTTCCGCCTCCGGAATTATAAATGTAATACTTAATCTTGTTTTCGTTATTGTTTTCAAAATGAACGCATCAGGAGTCGGAACGGCAACCATTATATCTCAGATTATTTCAGCTGCTCTTATAGTGACACATTTAATGAAGCTTGATACCGATTGCAAGCTCCGTTTAAAGGAAATAGGTATAGACAAAAAAATTCTTATAAAAATACTTAAAATCGGTCTGCCGGCAGGATTTCAAGGTACTATATTTTCAATTTCAAACGTACAGATCCAGTCGGCTATAAACGGATTCGGTTCACAGGCGGTAGCCGGCAACTCCGCTGCCGTAAACTTAGAAGGATTTACATATATAGCAATGAATTCTTTCCATCATTCCATACTCACCTTTGTAGGTCAGAATGTGGGTGCAAAAAAAACCGAACGTCTGAAAAAAATAATCTTTACAGGCTGTGCCCAGGTAACAATGGTAGGTCTTATTCTCGGATTTATATGCCTTATATTCGGCGCGCCGCTTTTAAATCTTTATACCCCCGGCGACAGCGAGGTTATTAATTACGGTTTAAAACGAATAAGCATTATTTTGCCTACATATTTTCTCTGCGGTGTCATGGATGTTGTTGTAGGCGCACTTAGAGGAATGGGCGTTTCACTCCTTCCTATGATTGTAACGATAGTGGGAGTATGCGGTGTGAGAATGTTCTGGATTTATACTGTTTTTGCGCATTTTAAAACTCTCTCCTGCCTGTATATTTCATACCCTGCTTCATGGCTTCTTACCACCGTTATACATACAGTCTGCTGTATCTTTGCGGCAAGAAAAATAATAGCTCAAAGCATCCGGCAAAACTGAATTATATAATGCTCACTGAATAAATGTGATTTTCAATCGCATTTAGAAAAATTATGACTATTGTCAAAATTTTTCGTGTAAAATCAAAGATTTTACACAGTTCGCATTGATAAAGTCTGCTGAAATAAATATTTTGAGAGCAAAATTTTTGTATGTCGCCCGGCGACATCATTTTTTGATTATTCAGCAGCCATTATATACATACAATAACAGACTGTCCGAAATTGACAGTCTGTTAAATTTTGCACTATTTTATTACTATATTTATAAGCTTTCCCGGAACAGCTATTACCTTTACCACCGTCTTGTCACCTATTAAGGCTTTAACCTTATCCTCCGACATAGCGGCCTCTTCGGTTTGTGCTTTGTCCAGTCCTGCCGGAATCATGAGCTTTTCCTTTACCTTACCGTTAATCTGTACGGCAATTTCAATTTCATCATCAACAGTTTTTTCTTCATCGTATTCGGGCCATTTTTGTAATGCCAGCAAACCGCCCTTTCCGTATTTCTCCCACAATTCCTCGGTTACATGAGGTGCAACGGGATTCAATAAAGTAATCAATGTTATATATTCGGCCTTATTTACACTGCCCTTTTTGTAAAAATCGTTTACAAGGCTCATAAGCGCCGCAATTGCCGTATTGAACTTCATTCTTTCATAGTCCTCGCCGACCTTTTTAACTGTCTTATGAATGTTCTTTTCAAGCTCTTTTGAATACTCATCGCCGTCAACAAGCATATCCTGAACATTCCATACTCTTTCTATGAACTTATAGCATCCTTTTAAGCCCTGCTGTGACCATGGTGTAGACTGCTCAAATGCACCGATAAACATTTCATATGTTCTGAAAGCGTCCGCTCCGAATTCATTTACCACATCGTCGGGATTTACCACATTTCCTCTTGACTTAGACATTTTTTCATTGTTCTCGCCGAGAATCATTCCGTGAGAAGTTCTTCTCATGTACGGTTCTTTAGTGGGAACAACGCCTATATCATAAAGGAATTTGTGCCAAAATCTTGAATAAAGCAAATGAAGCGTTGTATGCTCCATTCCGCCGTTATACCAATCGACGGGAGTCCAGTATTCAAGTGCTTCCTTTGAAGCAAGCTCCTTGTCGTTGTGCGGATCTGTATATCTTAAGAAGTACCAGCTTGAGCCTGCCCACTGCGGCATTGTATCGGTTTCTCTCTTTGCCGGCTTTCCGCATTTCGGACAAGTTGTTTCTATCCAGTCATATGCTTTTGCAAGAGGTGATTCTCCGTTTTCTCCCGGCTCAAAGGTTTCAACCTCCGGCAGCAATAACGGCAATTCATCGTCATCGATTGCTACCCAGCCGCAGTCCTCACAATAAACAAGAGGTATAGGTTCACCCCAGTAACGCTGACGCGAGAATACCCAGTCACGCAATTTGAAGTTTACCTTTCTCTTCCCCAAGCCTTTCTCTTCAAGCCAATCAAGCATTGCAGGAATTGCTTCCTTAACGGGCATCCCGTTTAAAAAGCCCGAATTTACCATATTGCCTTTATATACGTCGGTATATGCCTCCTGCTGTACATCTTTTCCGCCCGATACAACCTCGATAATAGGCATATTGAATTTCTTTGCAAACTCCCAGTCACGGGTATCATGCGCCGGAACAGCCATAATAGCACCCGTTCCGTATGTAACAAGCACATAATCGGAAATCCATACCGGAAGCTTGTTTCCGTTTACGGGATTTATCGCATATACGCCCTTCAACTGCGCACCGGTCTTTTCCTTTGCCATTTCTGTTCTCTCAAACTCCGATTTTTTCGATGCCTGTACTATGTAATCCTTTACTTCATCGGGATTTTCGATAATCGGCAACAGCTTTTCAACAAGCTTGTGTTCGGGAGATAATACAACATATGTTGCCCCGAACAAGGTGTCGCATCTTGTTGTGTATACTATCATTTCATCGCCGGAGGTCAGCTCAAACTTAACCTCAGCACCCTCCGAGCGTCCGATCCAGTTCTTTTGCTGCGTTTTTACTCTCTCGATATAATCAACATCGTCAAGATCATCAATCAAGCGCTGTGCATATTCGGTTATTTTAAGCATCCATTGACTTTTTCTTCTTTGTACGACTTCGCTTCCGCATCTTTCACAAACGCCGTTTACAACCTCTTCGTTTGAAAGTCCTACCTTACAGCCTGTACACCAGTTAATAGGCATTTCCTGCTTATAGGCAAGTCCCTTTTCAAATAATTTTTTGAAAATCCACTGGGTCCATTTATAATACTCCGGATCGGTCGTATTAATTTCTCTGTCCCAGTCAAAGGAAAAACCGAGCATTTTCAGCTGTCTTTTAAAATTTGCAATATTCTTCTTTGTAATAATTTTAGGATGAATTTTATTCTTTATGGCAAAATTTTCGGTCGGAAGTCCGAATGCATCCCAGCCTATAGGATATAATACATTATATCCCTCCATTCTTCTTTTTCTTGCTATTATATCAAGCGCCGTATAGCTTCTCGGATGTCCGACGTGGAGTCCCGCACCCGACGGATACGGAAATTCAATCATAGCAAAAAATTTAGGCTTGTCACTTCCGTTTTCCGCATGAAAGCAATTTACCTCGTCCCACTTTTTCTGCCATTTAGCTTCAATGTCCTTAAAATTATAATTTTCCATTTTATCTACATTCCTTTCAGATTACTTTAAATCCAAATCAATTCTCTTTGCATCTGACCAAAGCTTTTCCAAAGAATAAAATTCTCTTGTTTCTTCAAGCATTATGTGCACTATAACGTCTTCATAGTCCATCAAAATCCAGGTTCCGCCCCGGTAGCCCTCCTTGTGTGAAAGGTTTATACCGGCTTCCTTCATCTTTTCTTCAACCTCGTCGGTACAAGCCCTTAACTGTGTCGAGGACGTACAGCTGCAAATTATAAAATAGTTTCCCAAAGATGTAACGTTTGTTATATCAAGCGCAACAATGTCCTTTGCTTTTTTATCATATAAAGCCTGTGTTATTAATTTAACCCTGTCCATTTATTCCTCTCCTTTCGGATGCGTTTTTTTTCATTAATTTTTATTAGGCCGTTCTGAAGCGGTTACAGATTCAACGTAGAAAAGAAGCAAGCAGGTTGCCCTTTTGAGGGACGATGTCGTACAAAATGTACTTCGAGTCCCGATAAAGGGTAAGATGCGCCGCTTATTTTTCACGTTATTAATTTGTCATAAAAAGGCTGACATTATTCAGCTTGTAACCTTCTTCCGCTTCGTCTATTGTCAACTTAAACCGTTTTCCGTATGTCTGTGGAAAAGGTACAATACGCTTATGACCGACAAAATCACCGCTGTATACCGAAACACCCATTTCTTCCCAGTAACAGGTGGATAATGTATATTTCTTTATTTTCTGTCCGTCAGACAATTCTTCTTCAAGAAGAAGCGTATTCACCGAGCAGGGTTTTTCAAGCTCTATTATATAATAATCTCCCTTTTTCTCTATACTGCATTTAACGGGCTTTTCAAAGCGCTTGTCCAATATCTGCTTCATTTTGCTGAAATTTTCACAATCCTGCTGCGGAATAAGACCTCTTCTGTCGGGGGCAAAATTCAATAAGAGATTTCCTCCTCTGCCGACCGAATAATAATACAATGCCGCCATATCCTCAGGACTTCTCAGCAAATGTGCGTCATACTCACTGTAAAACCACTTTTCACGTCTTGCTTTGCAGTCACATTCATAGGGTAAAAACTGCGGCTCAATTGCAGTATCCTCCGTTTCATTTACCGAATGTCTTTCGGAATCCACAACATATCCCGTTCCGCAGGGCACTATTCCTTCTTCGTTTCCTACCCAGCGAACGTCCGGATCCCACATAGAGAATATCATAATACCCGGCTGAAGCGTTCTGATAACATTTACAATTCTGTCCTTATCATATTCATGTCCTTCGGAACCGCAGCCATCAAACCATATGTAATCTATAGTACCGTAATTAGTAAGAAGTTCACTTATTTGATTAATAAAATAATCGTCATATTCTTTATCATCTACCAATTTATAATCCTTTTGCGCGGGGCTGTAATACAATCCCACCTTTAATCCATGCTTTCTGCAGGCATCGGTAAATTCCTTTACAACATCGCCCTTTCCGTCTTTCCACGGTGCATTTTTAACACTGTAATCGGAATATTTGGTAGGCCAGTTTGCAAAGCCGTCATGATGCTTTGTTGTAAGTATAGCATACTTTGCTCCTCCTGCCTTTGCCATTTTTATCCACTGCTCACAGTCAAGCTGTTCCGGATTAAATTTATCCGCCGGCATAACGCTTCCGTCCCAATCGCTGTGTCCCTCATAGAAAGTTCTTATTCCGAAGTGAAAAAACACTCCTACTTCCCAACTCATAAAGTCCAATTGTTTTTCTGATGGTTTTACACTCATTTTAATCCTCCATTCTGCCGCCTGCGGCGGCACATAACCCAAAAAGAAAGCAGGTAGTCTACCCTTTAGAGATATGCCAGTCTACCACGGTGTAATTCAAATCCCGATAAGGGGCAATACGCGCCGCTTACTTTTTGAAAATTATATTGTATTTTTTTAATTATTTTGTGCAAGCTTTGCCGCCTGATCTGCCGTAACAAGAGCGTCAATCAGTTCGTCAAGCGAGCCGTTTAATATCTGATCCAGCTTATGCAGGGTAAGATTTATTCTGTGATCGGTTACACGTCCCTGCGGAAAATTGTATGTTCTTATTCTTTCGCTTCTGTCTCCCGAACCAACCTGTGATTTTCTCTCATCGGCAATTTCCTTATGGCGCTGCTGCTCCATTACTTCATAAATTCTTGAACGCAGAATTTTCATTGCCTTGTCCTTATTTTTAAACTGCGATTTTTCGTCCTGACAGGAAACTACAATTCCTGTAGGTAAGTGAGTTATACGCACCGCCGAATCGGTGGTGTTTACGCACTGACCGCCCGGTCCGCCCGCTCTGAAAACGTCTATTCTCAAATCATTGGGATTAATGTCAACCTCAACCTCTTCAACCTCCGGCAAAACTGCAACAGTAACCGCCGAGGTATGGATTCTTCCCCCCGATTCGGTAGCGGGGACTCTCTGCACCCTATGCACTCCGCTTTCAAATTTCAGTCTTGAATATGCGCCTTGTCCCTCAACCGAAAAGCATACTTCTTTATATCCTCCTATATCGGTAGGGTTTGAATTGAGTATGTCTATCTTCCAACGCTGCGCTTCGGCATACATCGAATACATTCTCATTAAATCCGCCGCAAACAATGCGGCTTCATCTCCGCCGGTACCCCCTCTTATTTCCATAATAACGTTCTTGTCATCATTGGGATCCTTTGGCAAAAGAAGAATTTTCAGCTCATTAGATACTTCATTGAGCCTTTCCTCCGATTCTGCCAATTCCGACTTTATAAGCTCTTCAAGCTCCTTGTCCTCTCCCGACTCAATCATTTGCTTATCATCCGCTATTGTCTGCTTGAGCTTTTTATATTCTCTGTATTTGTCAATAATAGGCGTAAGGTCTGAATGTTCCTTCATCAATCTGCGCCAGTTTTCCTGGTCGGCAATAGTTTCGGGATCATTGATTCTATCCGATATTACCTTAAATTTTTCTTCCAATGCGTCTAATTTATCGAACACTTATTTTTCATCTCCAAATTTTCAAATTTTAAAACGTCATACGTTTAGCCGGAATTTCTTTTGAAGCAAGTCTGTTATTCGACTTAAAGTCTATTTTTTCGTTTCTTTCCAAAACCGATTTGAGCAAGGAAACCATTTCTTTTTCGTCAAATCCGTTCACAGGCATATATATTTCTTCTCCGTCCTTTGCGCATACATAAAAAAATTCCATCTGCTTTAAAATATTATTGTATTTTTTCTTGTACAAATTAAGATTTTTATTAAAATCTCCGCTTTCAACCAATCTTAAAAGATAATTTCTGCTTCCGAAATATACCTTTGAAACGGAATTAATATCAATTTTTTTTAAATTTGTTTTTTCCGGCAAAAACTCACCTATAAATCCCTTATCCGTTCTGAAAGGAAAAAATCCGTTTTTCCAGTTCTGCATATAGATATAATTATCTTTAACGGCCAAATAGGTGGGCATTATTGTGTTTATCTTCATTATTACATAAGAAAATCCGAGAATTACAGCAATGAAATAAATCAATGCAAACAAAAATTTAGCATGAATCAAGCTGTATACGGTCATGACAATACCTAATACCGATATACTTCCCAATATACAAATATATATCATATTTTTGTTTTTCTCATGTGAAGATAAAGTTATTTTCTGAGTATAATCCATAACAAAATTCACCTCGATTATAATATTATAACAAAAAAAAATCAAGTTGTCAATTTTTTTGCCGACATATTATACATACGGTTATTTTTTCGTCATTTTTTATAATAATACGGAAAAGAATTTATAACTTAGTAATGCTCACTGAATAAATGCGATTTTCAATCGCATTTGGAAAAATTATGACTATCGTCAAAATTTTTCATGTAAAATCAAAGATTTTACACAGTTCGCATTGATAAAGTCTGCTGAAATAAATATTTTGGGAGCAAAATATTTATTAATGGTGCAAGTTTTTTTTGCAAAAACGCACAAAACCCTTGCACCCAAACAATTCTGAAATGCTTGTAAGCCGCTACGCGGCTGCGTTTCATAATTGTTCAGCAGTCATTAAGTAAAGGGTTTGAAAAAAACGGCAGTGTTCAGCCCCAATGCAAGTAAAACACCGCCGTTTCTTCAAAGACATATTTTAAATATCAAATATACATTTTATCCGATATTCCACTCTTCCGTCATCATACTTTTATCAGTCGTACAGCCAGCGCCGAGTATTCTTCCATTTTATCAATAATTATTCTGCTGCCGCTGACAGTAACATTTTCGTTGTAAAACTCATCTGCCGTTTTCATATCACAATCAAATTCAATTACAAACTTATCATCAGGAGCCGAAAATGAATGTACAATCAACAAAGCTTCCTTATCATTTTCTCTCAAAACCGCCTGAGTTCCGTTTGGATAACGTATATTATTTCCGCGGTTTCCGTATACTCTTGTTATTCCGCATTTAATAATATTCTCGCAGCCGTTATAAAAATCAAAAGCTTTGTCTATAACCTTCCATTGCTCCTCCGACAGCTTATCCACATCTCCCGACAAACAAATTCTTCCCAAGAAGGTTGCCGCCATGCTGTATTTTATTCTTTTCAGCGTATCATTTTCATGCACAACCGCCCAAATAAGACTCTGGCGCGGCAAAATCAAATTATGCAGATTTGCGGCTATATATGGGATTTCATCAGCTTCATGAGCATCTGAAAATGACGCCATGGCACTCAGTCCCATCATTTGCGGTTCAAGTCTGTGTCCCCCCGACGCACAGTTTTCTATAATAATATCGGGTATTTCTCTTTTTATCTTCTTGAAAAATTCCGCAACCGCCTCCTCATGCTCTCTCAATCCCTCGCCAAGGCTTTCCGCACCGTCGCAGCCGTTTCCCAAATTAGCGTTGTAATCAACTTTAATATAACCGAATCCGTTTTCTTTAAGCAAACCTATGACTTTTTGCGTCAGATATTCGATAACCTCCGGCTTTCTGAAATCCCAAAAGCTTCTGAAACCGCCTACGTTTATAACAACACCGTTTCTTTTCAGGTGCAAATCATCATATTTTTCGGTGTAGTGATCTGCTCCGTTGGTTGTAACCTCCATTTCAAACCATATACCCGGAATCATTCCCATTTTTCTGATTTTGTCGCACATACCTTTCATATCGGGGAAAATATCGGTGTTAATTTCCCATTCTCCGTTTCCTCCCTGACCTCCGTAACATTTCGTGCTCCATCCGGCGTCTATTACAACATATTTAACCTTTTTGTCCTTAAGCATATTTGCATAGCTCATTATCTTTTCCTGCGTAGGCTCGCCCCATGTGGTACAAAATTCATTATAACATACGGGAAGTCCTTTTTCACCATATGCATCACAGGCAATATTTCCGAGAGATACCGCATTCTGGCAAGCCTCCTCATATCCATTCCCGCTGACGCTTATATAGGCTTTCGGAGTTTTAAAATGCTCTCCCGATTTTATGTTTTTGTACCATAAACCGAAATTGCAGTCTGCCAAACCGGCGCTTAATGACATTGTGTCCTGCTGCCTTGTAAGCTCCATCTGCCAGGACGAATTATGCGCAAGCTGCACAGCCCAACACACATTATATTCTTTATCCTCCAAAACCGCCATCGGAAAATATCTTTCAACAGGGTATCCGCCCAATGATCCGAATTTTTCACTTTCCAAAAAACAGCCGGCATAGGATTTTTCCAAAGCAAGATCCTCGATATCATCGTATATGTGCTTTCCCTCAAGACTCCATCCGCCTTTAAATCTGTGCAGGCGGTACTTTCCCGGAGCATCGTCCTTCTGAAACGGGCTTATATTATCCATCGATACGCTTGTAATCATATCAATTGTTACTTCCTTGCCCGAATTATTAATAAATTCGCAGTCAACCATAAAAGCATTATATCCGGTATATTTACTTACCGTATGTATTACCTTATATCCTTCTTCCGACTCCAGTTCGGTTATTATTTTTACACAATCTCCGTTTTTCTCCACCTTCTGCGAATCAAACTTCATATCCTGTGTGCTTTTTGAAAATTTCAGTGTTCCGCTTGTTATCGGATGATGCACCAGATGCAAATGTACCAAATTGCCGATATTCCACTGATGTATATATTTTGCTCTTGCATCAAATGCGCCGTTCTCCTTCTCCCATTCCTTTTTTACATATTTTTCACTTCCCGACGGTATTAAAAACATAGATATTTGTTTATTATTATTTACCAAATACCATATTGAGGTTTTTCCAAATTCGTGTTTTAATATTTCCATAATTACGGTTACCGCTCCTTTCGTATTCTGCGGTATTTTAAATTATATCCCAACGATTTCGAACATTAATAAACCGCAAAAATTTCATTTATAACAATACCACAGCATACAGAAAATGTCAATATATAAAAATTATTTTTTCACTATTTTATTTATTGCACTTATATATGCATACATGGAAGAGGTATTAATGTTTGAATCCACACCTGCGCCCCAATATATCTTATCATCAAGCTTAACGGCTATGTAGCTGACAGCTTTTGATGAAGCGCGTCTTTCAAGGGCGTGCTCCGAGTAAGCAAAAATCTCTATATTGGTACCCATGTATTTGTTTACCGCCTCACATAATGCATCGATAGGACCGTTACCTTTCGCGCATATTTGTGTGCCGTTAAGAACAGCATGAATAACAGTTCCGTCATCCTTTGTTTCAAAAGTGTACTTGTCCAGCTTATACGGCTCTGTTATATTTATATATTCTTTGACAAATATATCATATATTTCCGAGGGCTCAAGTACGGTTTGTTTCTGATCGGATAAATTTGTTATTTGTTTTGCAAAAACAACAAGCAATTCTTTCGGAAGTATCAAACCGAATTTGTTTTCCATAATATATCCTACGCCGCCTTTTCCGGATTGACTGTTAATTTTTATCGGCTCGTAAACTCTGCCTATGTCTGTGGGATCTATTGTGAGATACGGATTTTGCCAGTATTGCTTTCCGGATTTTTCGTATTCCGCAAAACTCTTTCTGATAGCATCTTGATGAGAGCCTGAAAAAGCGACATAAGCCATATCGCCCGCATAGGGGTGACGTGGATTTATCGGTATATGTATAAACTTTTCGTATATATCAATAATCTCGTCTATGTTATCTATTGAAAGTCCGGGATCTACTCCCTGACAAAACATATTAAGAGCAACTGTTATTATATCCGCATTTCCCGTTCTCTCACCATTTCCGAAAACAGTGCCTTCAACCCTGTCCGCACCTGCCAAAAGTCCCAGCTCCGTTGCGGCAATACCTGTTCCTCTGTCATTATGGGCATGAACGGACAAAATAACCTTATCTCTGTATCTAAGATTTTTATTAATGTATTCAACCTGATCTGCATATATGTTTGGTGTGGAAATTTCAATTGTTGAAGGAAGATTTATTATGGCCTTTTTGTCAACAGTCGGTTTAAAAACGTCCAAAACCGCATTGCACACCTCCAATGCATATTCCGGCTCAGTACAGGTAAAGCTTTCGGGAGAATATTCGTATCGTACATTTCCGTCAAGCTCACTTTCCGCCGCCTGAACTACCTCCTTTGCACCCAATACCGCCAGCTCTAAAATTTCGTCCTTGCTTTTTCCGAAAACAACTCTGCGCTGAACCTCCGAAGTGGAATTATAGAGATGAATTATAATATTTTTTGCACCCTTTACCGCCTCAATTGTTTTTGCAATTATGTGTTCCCTTGCCTGAGTTAAAACCTGAATGGTAACATCATCCGGTATAATTTTTTCATCGATGAGCTTTCTTACAAATTCAAATTCGGTATCGGATGCAGCAGGAAAACCAACCTCTATTTCCTTAAATCCGAGTTTTACCAAAAATTTGAAAAATTCAATTTTTTCATTGGTTGATAAAGGCGAATAAAGAGCCTGATTTCCGTCACGCAAATCAACACTGCACCATATCGGAGCTTTACTGATTTTATTGTCAATCCAACTCCGCTCCGATATAGGCACATCAAAATATTGTCTTTTATATTTTTTATAATTCATATTAATCTCCATTCTGCCGCCACGCAGCGGCACAAATCTTATGTAAAAAATATATTAATAATCAATGCGTTTCTCGGAATTTTCAAAAAAATCAGCGGAAATACCGCCGATTTTTAAGAGGTCATTTAAATACTGCCGATATTTTTGACCTTTCCTCCGAGAGAAGCAAAGTCCTCAAAAAATGTTGGATAGGATTTGTTTACCGCTTCGGCACCGGTAATAATAACGTCATTTTCACACAGGCACGAAGCTATGGCTGCCGACATAACAATACGATGGTCGTTAAAGCCGTCGCATTTACCTCCTCTTAATTTTCCCGTCCCTTGTATAATCAAACCGTCTGATGTTTCCTTAATATCAGCACCCAAATCACTGAGCATTTTTGCGGTTGTCTTAAGCCTGTCGCTTTCCTTAAGACGAAGTCTTTCGGCATTATATATTCTTGTTGCTCCCTTTTTCGCACATGCCATAACCGCAAGTATAGGTACAAGATCCGGGATTTCTCCGGCATCTGTCTCTGTTTGTTCTATAGCGGTTAAAATATTCATGTCACCTTGCAAACTCTTGTAATTCAATCCGTTTACTTTTATGTCCCCGCATATTTTTTCGGCAACAATCCAAAATGCCGCATTTGACCAGTCACCTTCAACGGTAATTTCATTGGGCGATATGTATTTTTGCGGTTTAACCTTATAGCCGTAAGAAGTATTTTTCACAGATATTCCGAATTGCTTCAAAACCTCAAGAGTAATATTTACATAAGCCGAGGACTGCAATTTTGATGTCAAGGTAATATCACTTTCCTCACCGCACAACGGAAGTGCCATCAAAAGTCCCGTTATATACTGCGAACTTATGTTGCCGGCAATTTCAAAATTTCCGCCGTGAAGCTTGCCCGACACAGAAAGCGGCAAGGTGTCGCTGTCAATTTGCACACCGTTCTTTCTCATCTGCGATATTAAAGGTGTAAACGGTCTTTCGGGCAGCCTTCCGCTGCCTGTCATACTGAATTTGTCGCATACAACAGCTGCAACGGGAAGCATAAATCTCGCGGTAGATCCGCTTTCGATACAGTCCAAAAGAATATTTTTTCGGGAATGTTTCATAGGACTGACAACTATAAACTCCTTTTGACAGTCCACCTCCGAACCCAGCGCTTTTATACATGAAAGCGTTGCCTCAATATCCTTTGAGGTTGTGTTTAAATTAATCTTTACCGGCTTGTCACCTAAAGCGGCGGCAATAATAATTCTGTGAGCATAGGACTTTGAAGCAATAGCATTAAGTGTCCCTTTTAATTGCGACGGGGTTATCGATACATTCATTTTGTGTCACCTCTCAAAAAGTATATGAAATCATTTAATTTCAATACCGCCCACAGGTCTGATGGACAGTACATGACACATACCGTCACCAAGTACATTTTCGATTTTTGTCTTAAATTCTCCCAGCATATCATCAGGTACGAACGCCTGTATAGTTCCTGCAAAGCCTCCGCCGTGAACTCTGTATGCTCCGCGTTCCCCAAGTATTTCATCACACATTGCCAAAGCAAGCGAAACAGCCTGCTGATTCGGCATACTTGCGGCATATACATTTTGAAGATACATAAATGAAGAATAACCCGATTTTTTTACCGTATCAAGGAACAAATCAAAATCATTTTCCTTTAAGGCTTTTACTTCATCCTGTGCTCTTTCGTTATCATTAAAATAATGTATTGCCCTTAATACGGCTCTGTCATTATGTAAATTTTCTCTTACCTTTTTAATATTATCAAAAAATTCCTGCGGGTTTACCTCTCTTAAATAATTCTTTCCGAAGAAATTTGCAATTTGTTTCATTTCAACAGTAATCGACGCATATTCGTCGGTAAGATCGGCATGATCCGCACCGGAATCTATTATACATAGAGAATAGCCGCTTTTTGTAAAATCAAATTCAACTTTTTCAACAATAGGCTCTTGTGTGTCTTTAAAATCTATTGCAACAACCGAACCCACTGAGGAAGCCATCTGATCCATGAGTCCGCACGGTTTTCCGAAATAAACATTTTCTGCAAACTGACCTATTTTTGCAATTTCAACGGCGTCTATTTCATTGCCGCAGAAAAGTCCGTTAATAATAGTTCCGACCAAAACTTCAAATGCCGCCGAAGAACTCATACCGGATCCCTTTAATACATTTGAAACGGTGTATGCGTCAAACCCCTGAATTTTATAACCCATGTCGGATATTTTTTTCACAACACCTCTTATAAGCGCAGACGCTTTGTCATACTCGCTTTCACGAACGTCCAAATCATTTAATGATATTACATCCATCGGATAGCCCTTTGACTTTATTCTTATCTCATTCTTTCCGTTTAAAGATACGGCACCGATAACATCAAGATTAATACTGCCCGCAAGAACACAGCCGTGCTGGTGGTCGGTGTGGTTTCCCCCTATTTCCGTTCTTCCCGGAGCGGAAAACAAACGCATATCTTCCGCATCATATGCAAAGGTTTCTTTAAATCCATCTATTATTTCTTCAAAACGTTGTATATAAAATTTAACATCTTTTTGGTCTGATGCATATATATGTGCAAGCTGCTCATCCAATTCTCCGTTTCTAAGTTTACTTTTCCATTCTGTTGTATTCATATTCATTATACCTTTCTTTTAATTTTGCAACATATATTATATAATTTTATTTGTAATATGTCAAGATTTTATCGTAAAATATTACGACGAAGTAACGCTTGTAATAAAAATGCAATAAAGTGTGTTATTCGCAAAAATATCGCAGAACATCTTCAAGATACCCCGGATTTAACACACGCTTGCGCATATTCACCAAAACAGATTTACGTTTTACAGAATTGTTTTCGATATATTTTTTCAGCACAGAAACAGAAAATTTCCTCATCACGTTCAAACATATCTGTGTATTTCTGTCTCTTATTTTGCTGTCATCCTCACAAAATATCTGAAAGCTTATATTTTATATAATAGCTGCTGTATAATCAAAAATCATTCTCACAGTCTATACTGCTTTTTTGTATGTACTTATAACCGTTTCGGAGCTTGGATGGCGAACAGCCAAAGTGTTCCTTAATGAGTTTTGAAAAATAACTGAAGCTTTCAAATCCGACCATATTGCATATTGTTTCGTAATCATAGCTGCCATATACAATAAGCTTATATGCGTGGCTCATTCTTATGCGATTTATATATTCGGTAGGTGTAATTCCAAAATACTTTTTTGTTAAGCGGCAAATCTGAGAGTGGCTGTAGCCGGATGTTTTTAGCATCATCTTAATACCTTCGGCAGCATAGGAGAGATCTTGCATTTTATCCAAAACAGCGGCAAGTTCCGGAGGTATATTTTCCTTGCTGTTAAACGCTTCCAAACAAAACAAAAAAATCTGATTCAAAATCATACGCTGTTGTTTAATATATTCTGCCGATTCGGTGAATGTAATATTTTCGCCCAAAGAAACAAGAATCTGTCTTTTTTCAATAGGAAGCTTTAAGACGAAATACGCAGCCGAAAAGGCAGTGAGTTCATAAAGCGAAAATAGTTTTTCCAGTTCGTTTGCTACAACAGAAATAACGATTAAATCGGTATTTTCGGTCTGAGAAAGGAATTTGTGTGACACCATCGGCGAAATAAAGACTAAGGTTCCGATGCTGAGATTTTGTGTTTCGTTATTCGTTTCATGTATGCAAGAACCGGAAACAACAAACAGAATTTCATAAAATGTATGCGCATGTAATTTATTTGAAAGCTTTCTTCCGTTTGTTCTTTGAAAAAAATATCCGTTTTTTGAAAACCCTTGTATCTTTTCAGAATCCATTATATACATTACAAATCCCCCTTTATTTTATTCAAATATGCACAGCTTATATGTGATACGTCAAACCAACGCTGTCTGAGATAGAATTGCCGTCAAAATCCGATTAACATTTCAAAAGCAGCCATTTGGACTGTATATCTGCAATAAGCGTATGCTTCAGGCTTTTTTTCTCGCTGTAATCATTATAAACAAAAAAAGCATTATTGTCAATATCAGTTTAGCAGCATATGCGAAAATAGAGCATATTTATGCAAATGCAGAGTCTTGAATATGCAGTAAAACATGATATAATTATTGTGAAATACAGCAAAAGAGGAGTAACGCTATGAATGTAATTATGTTATTGTCTGTTTCCATATTATTCGCGGTTACCAATAATTTACTTCTGCATGGTATAAATAACAAATGGTTTCGCGGAATGGGCGATACATTGTTTTTTAACGCCCTTGTTTCTGTAGTCTGGCTTGCCATTCTTCTGATTCTGAACAAAGGGATAAAAATGTCTACGCAGTCTTGGTTGTGGGGCATTGGATACGGAAGCATTATGTCGGCATTTTTATTGTGTAAAATGCAGGCAATGGCAACCGGCCCGGTATCTGTCACATCATTTATCGGCTGCTCGTCACTTATTATATCCACCGCATTTGGCGTGCTGTTTTTTCACGAAAAAGTTTCGATATTGCAGATAGCAGGTGTCGCATGCTTGATTCTCGCATTATTTTTAACTGTTTTTAAATCAGAAAAAAAACCGGCTGAAAAAACAGAAAAAACATGGTTTTTGTGGTGCTCTCTGTTCTTCATTTGCTCCGGGGTTACAGGAATTGTTTTTAAGTTGCATCAAGCTTCCCGGGCCCGTGATGAAATAAATCAGATGATGCTGGCGGCGGCCATTACATCGATTGTTTTATTTTTCATATTATCTCTGATTATACAACGCAAAAAAGATAAAACATTTCCGCGGATATCCTCTCCGGCGTGCATTTTTGTTATAGCTTGCGGAATTGTGAGCTGCGGCTACAACCGGCTTAACATAGGTCTCAGCGGAATGATACCGAGTATTGTCTTTTTTCCGGTATTTAACGGTTCTGTTATTTTTCTTGCATCACTTTTTGCAGCAATACTGTTCCGCGAGAAAATAACCAAACGCCAAATGACCGGAATTATAATAGGAGTTACTGCTTTGTTAATGACTTCAGGGGGTGTTTGATATGTAAATGCCAAAAAATAAGAAATATTAAAAAATAAGAAATATTAACTGAAATATTAAAAAGAAAGAGGTTATTTTATGAGCAGATTGATAGCATCTACAATGACACATTCCACTTATACTTTAGAGGGAGCGTTGAAAAAACTAAAAGAAGCGGGTTTTGAAAAGGTTGAAATATGTTCAGCGGGCGAATTAGCTCCGCATTTGGATGTTCAAAATGCAACCCTTGAATCTATTTCCCATACTGCACGCATTATACGTGAATCTGGGATGGATGTACACTGTATGAATATCGGAGGAGACTATTCGATTAATCAGATGGAGTATGTATATGCACTTGCGGAAATGGTGGGGGCGAAAATAATTACATATTCCTGTGGCTGTGAAAAAGAAGGCGTTTCAAAAGATGACAGACTTAAGGAGGTAACTGATTTTAACTCAAAGCTCGCCAATCTCGGCGATAAATACGGCGTTATATGTTCTATTGAAGCACCGCATAAAAATTCGCTTGCTTCAAACACGGAACAGGTGGACAAATACTGGTCAATGCAGGATCCTCGTGTGAAATTGACTTTTGATACGGCACATCTGACCTATTGCGGCGAAGATATGCTCTCACTTGCGAAAAAACACGTTTCGCGCATGGTACATTCTCACTTAAGAGATGCGGAAAAGGGAAATTCCCTTATGCGTTACGGGGAAGGCATAGTTGATTTTGACGCTTACTTCAGAATTTTAAAAGAAGGCAATTATACAGGTTATTTCTCAATGGAATATCCGTCATCTTCAGCCGAAGATGCTTCTGACAAGCTTGAAAAGTCAATCAAATTTCTTTCGCAGTTTAATATCTAATAGAAAATATGAAAAAATGGAAAGGATGTGTATCATATGAGAAAGATAAAAACTGCGGTAATCGGACTTCATAGAGGTCGGATGCTTGCTGATTTTATTCTCAAGTATTCAGAAAATATTGATCTCGTTGCGGTAAGCGACTTGGATCAAAATCTTGCTGATGATTATGCAATGAAAAATAAAATTCCCGCTGTGTACTATTCCCTTGATGAGGTTTTAAAAACAGACATCGAAGCCGTAATACTTGCAACTCCTATTCCGGATCATGAAGAACATATAATTAAAAGCCTTAATGCCGGAAAACACGTTTTGTCCGAGGTTATAAGTGCTACAACTATAGAAGGATGTCAAAGAATCGCAGAGGCAATAAAAAAATCGGGCAAAATGTATATGATGGAAGAAAACTATTGCTATTACAGACCTTTGACTATTGTAAAAAATATGATTGATAACGGTCTGCTCGGTGATATGTATTACGGTGAAAGTGATTATTTGATGGATTTTGAGCAGCGTCCCGGATTTCCTAACATACAACCGTGGAGAAAACAAGTATATTTCGGACGCAGAGGTCATCCGTATATTACTCATACATTAGGTCCTCTTTGTTACACACTGGGAAGTGACATAAAAACAGTAACCTGTATGGCTGCAGGAAAACATAAAGATGTAACCGCAGATAAAACGTGTGTGCTTATGCTTCAAACACAGGACAATGGAATGATACGGCTTAGAAACAGTTTTATGTGTGCACGTCCTGACCTTTATACATATTACAGCGTACAGGGGACAAATGGCTGCTATCAAGGTTCGATAGGTTGTATGGACTACCACAAAATTCACATACGTGGACTTTGCGGTTCGCAGGAATGGCGTAATGTGTATGATTTTAAAGGATTTTTACCTAAAGAATGGCAATTATATCCCGAAAATACTTTTGATGATTCAAAAGATGACGGATGTACCCTGTACGACAGCGGGACACCGCTTCTGCTTCATTCATTTGCAAAATCAATTCTTGAAGATACAGAGCCGTTGATAAGTGCGAAACGTTCTCTTAACTGGACAGCAGCGGGCATACTTTCGGAACAGTCGGTGAATAATGGCGGCGAACCTGTTGAAATTCCGGATTTCGGTCTGTAAAGAAGGAGATGGTTGTATTATGAATAAGAAATTAAAAATAGGAATAGTCGGTCTTAACCGTGGCCATTGTCATGCGCTAAATGCGCTTAAAGCTTCAAATGTAGAACTTGCGGCAGTTTGCGATATTGATCGTGATAAGGTGGAATTAAGAAAAAGGAGTTATCCGGATTCTGTTAAAGTATATTATGACCACAGAGAACTATGTGCTGATCCGAACCTTGATGCAGTAGTTATGGCTACACCGATTGATGTTCATGCGCAGACTGTGATAGATGCACTGAATACAGGTAAGCATGTTTTGTCCGAAGTTATCGTTGCAACGACAATAGATGATATTCATCGAATAGGTGAAGCGATAAAGAAAAATAAGAAGAAATATATGATGGCAGAGAACTACTGCTATATTCGTCCTCTTCTTATTGTAGAAAATCTTATCAAAAGCGGCAAATTTGGTGAAATTTATTATGCCGAAAGCGATTACCTTAAGGATTTTCAAGAATATAATCCAAACTTTCCGGACATTGGCGGATGGAGACAGGAAACGTATTTCGGTAGAAGGGGACATCCGTATATAACACATACATTAGGGCCGCTTCTGCACATTATGGATGAAAAGATTAAGACAGTTTCGGCAATGGCGGCAGGGCATAGCTTTGATATAGTTGCCGACAACACCTGCACGCTTATGCTGGAAACAGATAAAGGCCATCTTATCCGCCTTCGCTCAAGCTTTGTTTCCCCTCGCCCGGATCAGGTTACATACTATTCTTTTCAGGGTGAAAACGGATGCTATCAAGCTCCGCAGGGGCCTACAGATTATCACAAGATATATATAAACGGCGAATGTCAGCGCGGCGGCTGGAACAATCCCGGCGGATGGAAGAATGTTTACGACTTTGATGATAATATTGATGAAAAATGGAAGCACTATTGGAATATTAATGATTATCACGGAAAACTTGACAACGATACTTATGAGCTTTATGACAGCGGTGCACTTATGATGCTGGAGGAATTTGCGGATTGCGTGCTAAATGACAAACCTGTTCCTGTTTCATTTGAGGATGCTGCAAATTGGACTGCCGCCGGACTTATTTCCGCAGATTCGGTGAATGCCGGCAGCAAACCCCTTGATGTTCCAATCTTTGACTAAACGTTAACAGTAATTATGTATAAAAGAGCGTTTTCGGCTTTAAAACGGCTGAAAATGCTCTTTTGCGTTGAATATGGTTCTCGGAAAATTTTGCAAGACTCTTAAAAAGGCAGAAAAGAATTTCGAAATGCCAAAAACAATGGAGTGCTTGTGGAATGGTGTATTTGCAGGTCTCTATTGTTCTTATAACACTGATAAAGATTTCATGCCGCAATTTGAAAGCAATTTCAAGCAATTAGATTCAATTATGAAAATGATTATTCTTCAATAGAAAGATGCGAAACCCGAAACTGTATACCATAAAAAGACAAAAAGAAGAAATGGAAAAAGCCCAAAAACAAGAATGAACAAGTCCGGTAAAAACGGACAATGACAAAAAAGTCTTCTATGGTATAATAAAAGAAACCACCATAGGTTTGTTATGGTTGTACTTCGTTACGGCGATTGCTCCGGTACAGTTAAAAATATGTCATCTTACTGTATATCCCGCTTTTCGCAAAAAAGTACACAAAAATTGAAAAACAAAGGTCTTATCTATGTAAAAAGATTTTTGAAGGAAGGCGATGAAAACATGAAAGAATTGACCGAAACAAACGATATTGTTTGGGAACTCGCTCACAGGGGTATTATTTCCAATTCCGATTTGTGGGTTGATAAGCTTCAAAAAGATAATAACGCATTGGCTCGCAAGAAAGGCTTTGAAGTTTATAAGAGAAAATGAATAAATATAAAGTATCTATCTTGCACAATCCTATTCTCTGCAACTGTCATAAACTTTATCTGTATGTATGCATACAGCCTCTTTAAAACCATTTGAACGGCAATTATCGTTTACAGCATTGCCTGTAAAATTGCTTGAGCCGTTATTATTTCTGTCACTCATTGCTATACATCCTTTCATATATTTTAAACAGGTAATCAAAAATACGAATTAACACAAAAAATTAATTCTGATTAACCTCTAATATAAGATATGAAAGAAGACGTCAAATGTGAATACAAATAACAAAAATTCTGATATAAACCTGACACACGGTCACAGATATGCAGAATATTTTACAGGATAAAATCAAATGTCATTTTGTATTTCGATAATAATCCTCGTATATTTATCCCTTTCACTTTCAATATACATTGTTACAGCATCTCTGTATATCAGCTTTAATCGTTTGTAAACGTTTCTCAAGCCTATTTTGCTTGTGGTAAAGCTGTCATCTTCAAAAGACTTTTCAACATTTTTTATTGTTTCCTCATCCATTCCTCCCCCATTATCCTCAACCGTTATTTTAACATTATAACCTCTCGAAGCACAAATAATTTTTATTTCGGTCATAGAAGCCTGTCTTCCGTAGAAAACAGAGTTTTCCACAAGCACCTGCAATATCATTCTCGGAATTTTTACATTTTCTATATCCCCATCTATTATAATCGGATGAGAAAAATGCCCGTATCGATATTCAAGCAGCGACATATATTTGTCCGCAAATTTCAATTCCTCCTTCAGCTGAACAAGATATTCATCTATAATAAAGCTGTAATTAAGAATTTTTGAAAGCTCCACAACCATTTTTCCGGCATTGCTTCTGTATCCCTCCGCTTTAATTATCTCTCCGTTTATAACGCCCAGGGTATTATTCATAAAATGAGAATTAATTTGTGCCTGCAAAGCCTTAATCTTTAAATCCTCGTAATCTCTCACGCTTTTGTTAAGCTCGGCTTTTAATGCCTCGTTATCATCGAGTATTCTCAAAATTCTGTTTGCAACTGCCGAAACCTCATTATCCTTCATATGTATATTAACTATTCGTTTATCCAATATGTCGGTAAGCATTATTATTTCGTCCATGTTGTTATAGGACAGTAAAAATGCTATTCCCAATGAAAACATAAGTGCAAAAACTATTACTATAATAACTATTTCGTAAATTCTTCTGAATTTATCCACACTTGCGCTTTCCGACAAGACACATATTGTTTTATAATCGTATAATTTCGAATATGTCTTACTGATTGAGCAAGGAGCTCCTTTATAATTTATATAATTTTCTTCACTGTTCAGCAAATACTCCAAATCCTCATATTCAACATTTTGGCTGTTATCATCGAAAAAGCTGTTGTTGTAAATAATTTTATTGTTTCCGACAACATAATAATCCACAACATCACTGTTTATATTTATAATATTTTTTCTTATCTGATACCAGTCCACATTTACCACCACAAATCCCTTTCCGTCCCCGGTTCTTTTGATAAACGTGATTAAATAAGGGTATCTGTTATTTATTCTTCTTGCAAATATTTTATATTCTTCATTGTTCCAATTTCTGCAAATTTCTATACATTCGGCATCCTTAAATTCCGACATTGATTTTATTCCGTTGCTGTCAACCACTGTATTTGAGGCAAACGAACAAATATACATGGAATTATAGTTATTTCTTCCGATAAGCGACAAACGCATTATATCCGAAAGACGTACATCATAATATTTTTTTAAATAGTCCTCATCCTCAGAAGTAAAATAAGTTTGCACATCGGAATTAACCATAATTTCGGCTGTCAAATATTCCGCATCTCGAAATACAAGCTCCATTGACATATTAATAGTGCCGGCAACCTCGTTATTCCTTAAAATCATTTCTTTTCTGACGCTGTTTAATCCTATGTTTTCCGCAATAATAATCGGAATAAGCATAATGATTACAAACACGATAAAAAGGCCTATGGAATTTCTTACAAGAATACTGCCGAAACCATAATTTCTTGCGATTTTTATAAACTCTTTCTTCAAAACTCCCGACCTCCCATTTTTATTTTTTATTATCATAAAAACAAATATTATTCTGTTTATATGAATATTGGTATATTACCTATTCAGTGTTTCCTTAAATTCCTTTATCGTTAATCCCGTATACTTTAAAAACAATCTTCTGAAATTTCTCATATCCTTATAGCCGGCAGCAACGCATACGCTTTCTGCCTTTTCTCCCTGTTTAAGCATTTCTATTGATTTTTCCATTCTTACGTCAAGTATGTATTCCGAAATCTTTTTGCCCGTCTGATCCTTAAAAATTTTACCGAAATAGTCCTCGTTAAGATGAACATAATCCGCTATTTCCCGTCTTGTAAGGTTTTTTCCAAGATTTTCCGAAATATAAGCTATAGCTCTTTCAACGCAATCTGTCTTTATATCCTCATGACAATCTATGATATGCGACTCGTCAACCTTGTCCTTTTCGTTTTCATCACAAAGATTATCGGTATTCTCATGAAAAAGCTGCGATATTGTTTTTGAATATTTTGCTTTGAGCTTTGTTTTCACCTTGAATATATCCCCTATTTCCTTTATTATCTCAAATCCGTCAACCTCTTTCTCTTTATTGCTTCTCAACACTATAATGTTGCTCACATCATAAGAAAACTTTGAAAACATAACGAATCTCTTGTCATAAATAATTTGTATGAGATTGATCAACGAATACTTAAATATATCTATATCGTAATGCCATATCTTATCGAGAAACTCACCCATTCCTTCAAATTCAATACTTACTATATCGCACACAGCATTATTGTATTCTATCCCGGTATTAAGCTCATCAAAGGCTGTCCTGACACTATCCTCATTTTCAAACACATCGAAAATAATATCATAAAAAAACATTTCCCTGTTTAAAAGCTTGGTCTTGGGCTTTTTTGAATTTCTCTCATTAAGCTTTGCTCTTATTGAATTTATTACTCCCTCAAGCTCGTCAACATCTATAACCTTTAAAAGATAGTCATGAACCCCATATTTTATTGCCTGCTGTGCATAGCTAAAATCCTCATACGCACTGACTATAACAACATACGTTTCGGGTTTGTTTTCATACACATATTTCGAAACTTCTATTCCGTTCTTCTTTGGCATCTTTACATCGGTAAATACAACATCAACCTCATTATTTTTTAAATAATCAATTGCTTCTTCACCGTTTGTCAGTTTTGCACACACCTTAAAATCATCAAAAAGATCATTAATACAACTCTCAAGAAAATCCCGTGCATATAATTCATCATCGATAACTATAATTTTGTACACATTAATCCTCCATTTCGTCGTGCTATTATTAAAACCTCAATAATATTTTAGCATTTTATTTTCTGTGTGTCAACTTGGAAATTTATACATTTTCAATTAAACAACGAAAGAATTCACAAGCAGCCTATAACTCGTCTGTAAGGGACTGTACAAATGTACAGTCCCGGACAAAATCGTAAAATATTTTGTTTACTTAATGACTGCTGAACAATTATGAAACGTATCCGCATAGCGGCTTACAAGCGTTTCAGAATTGTTTAGGTTCAAGGTTTTTTTGCGTTTTTGCAAAAAATCTTGAACCATGAATAAATATTTTGCTCCCAAAATATTTATTTCAGCAGACTTTATCAATGCGAACTGTGTAAAATCTTCGATTTTACATGAAAAATTTTGACAACAGTCATAATTTTTCTAAATGCGATTGAAAATCGCATTTATT
>JAXEIW010000083.1:0-2659 GCA_034101885.1 Clostridia bacterium
ATTGTATCGGTTAAACGGTGCGTGCGTCTGATGAACTGTCAAACCCGTTTTTGAAAAGATCTCCATATTTTTATGCATTTCCTGTTTCCAGCAATCTTTTATAACAGGCGGAGTATAATCTATTTCTTTAAAACCGCTTGCTGATAAAATTTCGGCGGCTTTCTCCATCCCTAAAGTTTTAGACAGATAATTAATATTTGCCGAATAATTCAAATTAACTCCTCCTTTTTAAATTAATTTTAATTTATACCATGAATATTTTGAAAAGCCAATAGTTTAGCAAATTATATTATTTATCATACACTAATTAATATTCTAAAAAAGGGGTGTGCAGATTTTATTTTTCAATAAATATGTTATTTATGTATTTTTAAAGATTTTCGCTTTTTGATTTACTGCACAGCCAATTAAACAATTCTTTTGTGTATGCTTTCTCCCAAGCATTATGACCGACTCCGTCAAGCATTGTCAGTTTAACCTCATTTTTATTCTGCCCCTCGGATCTTATTTTATTAATCATATTTAATGATTCGGACGGATATACAACTCCGTCTTCCGTGCCGTGAAATGCCCAAACAGGCATATTAAGCACACCTGCTCTCCATACCATTCCGCCTCCGCATACGGGTGCGATTGCAGCGAACAAGTCGGGATAGCGCAGCGACGTATACCATGTTCCGTATCCTCCCATGCTGAGTCCCGTAAGATAAGTACGATTTACATCAAAATTAAATTCTTTCTGAAGATTAATTATAAAATCATGCAAATTATTTATTTCGGCAACCCAAAAGCTTTCCGGTCTGCATTGAGGAAGAACAAAGGCGCAGGGATATTCTTCTCCGTTCATAATCATTTTCGAAAATCCGTGAATATCCACTTTTAACAGATCTTCTTTTCCGCATCCTACCTCTCCCGCACCGTGCAGCTGAATAATTATCGGAAGATTATCCTTCATCTCATTCGGCGTATACATTACAAACGGAAATTGAAATTTATCACTGTTGTATTCTTTTCTGATCATAATTTTCCTCCACTTTTTACAAAACTAAGTTTATATCTTTTAACATATCAAAAGATAAGAATTATTTTGAATAATATCCTACAAGCTCAAGCCAGTTTTTCAGAAGTCCCGTCCATTGAGCAACATGGGCATTGTCGGGTGCCAGACCAAGACCATGAGGGCCGTCGGGGAAAACGTGCAGCTCGAAAGGTATATTAAGGCTTCTTAATTTTTCTCCGTACATCAAACTGTTGCATACATTTACAGCTCCATCATTGGAGGTATGCCAAATAAAAGCCTTTGGTGTTTTCTCATCGGCAATAAGCACCGGATCTATCTTTGGTGCAAACCCCAAATTATCGTTTCCCAGCAGATTTTGTACCGAACCCACATGAGTTATTCCAAAATCAGACATACGAATTACCGGATAAGCAAGAATCTGAAAGTTTGGAATACAGCAAACCTTATCTATATCATCTTCATTTTCAAATTCAATTTCTTTCCGATATGTAGAAACCATTGCCGCCAAATGACCTCCGGCAGACGAACCCATAACCGCAATCTTTTCAGGGTTAATTCCGTACTTTTCGGCATTGTATCTTACCCAACGTACGGCACGTCTTGCATCTGCAAGCTCAATAGGAAAACGGTGAGGATTTACACGGTATTCCAGAACAAACGCGTCAACTCCTATGGAGTTAAGATATTCTGCATATCCTTTTCCTTCATGAGGTGCTCTTCCGCCATATCCTCCACCCGGAAAAACAATTACTGTTCCGTCTGATTGTTTGTTTTCTGTCTTGTAATACTCCAATACCGGTTCTTCCTCACACATTCCCGGTGTTTTTTTCCACATTCTTATTGTTTCCATTTAAAATTCCTCTTTTCTGTTTGTATTATTTTATTATATCATCAATTCCGTTAAGATACTTTTTGCACAGCTCCTTAACAGCCTCTATATCATTTTTTGAAGCTATCGAAGCCGGCGAATGTATGTATCTGCACGGAACGGAAACCGATGCTGTTTTGATTCCGCCCAGCGATTTATGAATCGCTCCAGCGTCATTTCCGCCTGCCACAAGATTTTTATACTGAACCTTTATACCGCTCTTTTTTGCGGTATCATAAAGCCATGATGAAAAATCATAAGGTACAATCGTTGTTCTGTCCATAATGCTTACCGCAGCGCCGTGATTTAGCTGCGTTGCAAATTCATGCTCCTTTGCGCCCGGCACGTCTGAACAGGTTGTCGCTTCAACTACAAGAGCTATATCCGGATTAATTCTATGTGCGGCAATTCTTGCTCCTCTCAGTCCAACCTCTTCCTGTGTACAGAAGCAAAACCATGTATCATAAGGCAGATCTTCTTTTATAAGCTCACATAAAACATAACAGCCTGCCCTGTCGTCTATGGCTTTTGATTTTACAGAGCTTTCGCCCAATTCTTCAAATTTTGTATCAAATGCGGCATAATCGCCAAGCTTTACATATTTTTTTGCATCTTCTTCACTCTTTGCGCCAATATCAATAAACAGCTCTCTCTCCTTAGGCACATTTTCTCTTTCTGCTTTTGTCGTAAGGTGAATCGCCTTAAGCCCGATAATTCCCTTAACCTTGTCTTTTCCTATTCTGACCTTTTTGGAAATAATAACACGAGTA
>JAXEIW010000084.1:0-50027 GCA_034101885.1 Clostridia bacterium
TGCGATTTTCAATCGCATTTAGAAAAATTATGACTATTGTCAAAATTTTTCGTGTAAAATCAAAGATTTTACACAGTTCGCATTGATAAAGCCTGCTGAAATAAATATTTTGGGAGCAAAATATTTATTAATGGTGCAAGAATTTTTTGTGGTTATGCGAAAAATACTTGCACCATAATAATCAAAAAATGTTTATATGTCGCATAGCGACATCATTTTTTGATTATTCAGCAGCCATTAAATAATGCTCACTGAATAAATGCGATTTTCAATTGCATTTAGAAAAATTATGACTATTGTCAAAACAGATCTCCTTATTAGAAAAAAAACATTTATGCACATCGCCGAAATATACTAAAAATTATTGACATTTATTAATAAAACCTGATATAATTTACTTATTAATAAATAAATTATGGGGGTGTTTTATGAGGAGCCCGGAATACAGAGAACAAAAAAAGAAAGAAATAATGGAAAAATGTTTTGAATGCTACTGTGAAAACGGTCTTCGTGACACAGGCATAAAGGAGCTCGGAAAATACTGCGGTATGACAAGTGCAAATCTTTATGCGTATTTTGACAATGTGGATGATCTTATCGTGCAGTCTACCGCATACTGTATGGAAAAGGTTGAAGACGAGTTTATGGCGCTTGCGCCTGAAAACCCACAGGATATTTTGCGTTTTATCAATGAAGTTCCATACTGGACAGCAAAAAATCACGGGGAAAAATATCGTCTGATGTATCAGGTATATACGCACCCGAAGTATATTGAATACGGTAAGAAGTTTTTTGTGGGGGTAAGCGAGCGTTATAACGAATATGCGCGCCGGCTTTCACCTAAGCTTGGCATACCTTGCGATATTCTTTCGGGGTTTATATTTATATTTGTCCGTGCGGTGGTCCACTATGCACTGTTTGAAGATGAGTATTATTTAAAAATGCAAATGAAAGCTCTTCAAATATCAGTGTTATCAATTATAAATCATAATAATGGAGGTAAAACATCATGAAAATGAGAAAAATTTTAGCGCTTATTATTTCGCTTACTATGTGTATTTCAGTTTTTCCGGCACACATATTTGCGGTGAATTATAACGGCGTAGAGTTTACTGCTCTTGACGGAACGGGAGAAAATGGCGAAGGTGAAAATTATGAAAAGCTGCTTGACGGCAAAAAAACAAGCAGTAATCCTTCAAAATGGTGTGACAAAATAGGTTTGATTAACGGCATAAAGTATATCCCGTACATAATTTTTAAAGCATCACAAAAAATTATTATTACAGATTATAACTTTATCACAGGAAACGACAATAAATCCTGGCTGGGCAGAAATCCGAAGGACTGGGTTTTGTACGGCTGTAACGATTATGACGAAGAAAACAAAACAGGCGGTACCTGGGATGCAATACATACTGTGACTGATAATACAGTAATGCAGAATGTGAATTTTACTTCGTATAATTTTAAGATTGATGATAACGACAAGATGTATCAATATTACAAGCTTGTCATTTTGAAAAATCAATTAGTAAATGGTACAACAAGAGATACAATGCAGCTTGGCGAGATGGAGATTAACTGGACTGTAGCTAATTATGTTACCTTTGATAAAAACGGCGGCGAAACCGAAGCAAGTCCTCAAACAATTAAATGGGGAAAAGGCTTCCCGACAACACTTCCGACAAAAACGGATCACAGATTCCTCGGTTGGTACACAAAAGACGGTACGGACGGCGACTGGGGCGAGGAGTTTACCGCAGGATCAACGGTAAGCGAGGATACAACGGTTTATGCAAAGTGGGAACAGCTTTATTGGGTTACATTTGATTTAAACGGAGGTACGGCTGATTCGGCAATAAATCCGATTTATCATGGTGATCCGTTACCAACAGTAATTCCGACAAAGGCTGATGTGAAATTCGGCGGTTGGTTTACCAAAAACGGTGAAGAAAACGGCGGCGATTGGGGCGAGCAATATTCGCTTGACACTGTTGTTACCGAGAATATAACGGTTTATGCAAAATGGAATACAGTCAACATCACCTTTGACAAAAACGGAGGAGATACGGATGCGAATCCGAGTGTAATCTCAAGCGGAGAGCCGCTGCCGGCGACAAATCCGACTCGTAACGGTTACAAATTTGTCGGTTGGTACACCATAAACGGAGATGACGGCGTTGAGCTTATACCCTTTACGCAGGAAATGAGCGATGCGGCAACTGCGGATATGACGGTTTATGCGCAATGGGAAATTGCGGCAATCACTTTTGACAGCAACAACGGCGAAGTAGAGGAAAAGCCAAATCAGCTTTTCTACGGAGAAATGCCGGAAACAGAACCGACAATGGCGGGCTTTACCTTTGACGGCTGGTATACAAAAAACGGTATGTACACAGGCGACTGGGGCGAAAAATATTTGGATGGTGCAGTCATAAATAACGATACAACGGTTTATGCAAAATGGAAAGCAACGGATAAGGACTGCCTTGCAAATGTAACCCTTACGGCTCTTTCGGGAACTGCCGGTGCAAACAGCGGCGAAAGCTATGATAAGCTGGTTGACGGCAAAAAGATTTCAGGTAATTTTTCAAAATGGTGCGTTACAAGTTTTAAAGGCGCAGAGGTTATTTTAAGAGCCTCCGCTTATACAATACCTGTCGGATACACGCTGACAACCGGAGATGACAATGCTTCATATCCGAACAGAAATCCGAAGGATTGGGTTTTGTATGGCTGTAACGATTATGACGAAAACAAAAAAACAGGTACGTGGACAGTACTTGATACTGTTACGAATGACACTGTAATGCAAGACTTAAACTATAAGTCATATTCATTTGCCATAGACAATACTAAGGCATATAAATATTTTAAATTTGAAATTTCATCGGTTCAAAGCGGTAATGTTATGCAGCTCGGAGAATTTGAGATTAAAGGAGAAGGCTGTGAGCATACCTTCGGTGCAAGCGAAACAACAGAGCCAACCTGTACTGTCGACGGCGGAACGTCATACATTTGCTTAAAATGCGGTGTTCCTGTGATAAATAAAATTGAGGCAACAGGACATAACATCGGAGAAAACGGTATGTGCTTGGTTTGCGGCGAAGTATGCGGCACTAAGGTCGGCGATTCATATCATGTTGATTTACAGGAAGCAATAAATGTGGCATTAGCTTCAGAGACAGATAAGACAGTAATGCTGCTTCAGGATTTCGATATAACCGAAACAATTACCATAGGAAAAGGTCAGGTCACACTGGACTTGAACGGACATACGATAAAAATGACAAACACCGGAAGTGTTATAAAGCTGACAGATTCCAACTCTAATTTTATATTAGATGACAGCAGCACAGAACAAACAGGAACAATTACAAACAGCTCGACAGATACAGAGTACGGCGGCGGTATATACATCGATTATGGAAAGATGACGATGAACGGCGGAGCTATAAAATCTTGTACAGCAAAATACGGAGGCGGCATCTATAAGCGTTCCGGTGAATTAAAAATAGTCGGCGGTACCATAACAGAGTGTAAGGCTGACGGTGATTTCCGATCTCGCGGAGGCGGTATCTTTAATTATAACGGTAAATTAGAAATTGCCGGAGGTACCATATCAAAGTGTGCAGCTAACGGTTGGGACTCGTCGTACCCCGAGTATGCCGGCGGAGGAGGCATCTTTAATTTTTACGGTAATATAGTAATGTCCGGCGGTACCATAACAGAGTGTACAACGAGCGAAGGTATCAATAACACCGGAGGAGGTATAAAAAGTTATTCTTCGTCCGCAGTGGTAGAGATGAACGGAGGTACGATTTCAAACTGTAGCGCAAAGCACGGCGGCGGCATATATGCTTGTAAATCCAATATTATTATCAAGGGCGGCACAATAACCGACTGTCATGCAAGAAGTAGTGGAGGCGGTATCTATAGTTACGGTGAGCTTAATATCACAGTCGGTGAAATTAAGAATAATACCGCAAGCGAAAATGGCGGTGGATTATACGTTAGTAGTGGCGGAACTCTTACAATGACCGGCGGAATAATATCCGGCAACTCTGCAAGCACCAACGGCGGCGGTATCAATAATTACGGTGTGATTAATATTACAGGCGGTGAAATTAAGAATAATACCGCAAGCCAAAACGGCGGAGGTTTATATACAAAACCATACGAATCATCCGATACAACCAAAGGAATCGTTAGAATGAGCGGCGGAACAATTTCCGGAAACAAAGCCTACAACGGCGGCGGAATATACATTGATAACGGTGGAACTCTTGAAATGGAAGGCGGAACGGTGGAAAGCAATACTGCACGGAGTTCAAATATATATAACGGCAATGGCGGTGGTATCATGTTTGATAACGCGACAGGAACCATCAGCAATGCTCTTATAAAGGGAAATACATCGACAAATTTCGGCGGCGGTATTCAAGCTGCAAATGACTCAAATGTAACCATCACTAACACAGAAATCACCGGAAACTCCACATACGGAGGTGGTGGAGTATCTGCACAGGGTTCTTCTGAGGTTACCATAAACGGAGGAAAAATTTCCGGTAATATTTCAAAGCAGGGCTGCGGCCTTAGAATAGACGTGGCGGTTGCACATCTTAACGGCGGTGTCGAAATATCGGAAAACGGTTCAGCAGACGGAATGTACAATAATCTTGAAATTTATGGAGCAGGCATTTGGACCAGTGAATCAACAATAAACTTAAATGACGCAAATGTTATAAACAATCATGGCTACAAAGGCGGCGGTGTATATACTTATGATGCCGATGTTTTCTTAAACTTAAATAACGGTAATATTACGGGAAATACAGCTACAGTTGAAGCCGGCGGTATTTGCTGTAAAACGGATCATATAACAATCAAAGGCGGAATACAAATCACCGGAAATAAGCTTGTATCGGGAACAACACAAATTGAAAATAATGTTTATTTGAGAAATAATACAACGTTGAATATTGAAACTCCTTATTCAGAGAGCGAATCCGGTGATGAGCTGACAGAGGCACTAATCGGTGTAACTGTTGAGGACGGATATTCAAATGTTGTGTCCGCAAACGATACCGATTACAGCCGTTGTATCATACCGGATTCCGAAAAAGATAGGGTTTATTATGATGAATCGGATAAAATTGTGAAGATTGTCGGAACGTACACGGTAACCTTTGACATGGGAGACGATGTATTTTATGAAGAAACCGTTGACAGAAATACGACGGTGTCCGAACCGAAAGAAACCCCGTATCGTGAAGGCTATTATTTCGGTGGCTGGTATAACGGTGCCACTCCTTACGATTTCACACAACCCGTATCAAGCGACCTGACGCTTACGGCAAGATGGCTGGAAGCAGGGACATTCGGCATGAGTATAACGCCGAGCAAGATTTATATTGTGACCGACAAAGCAAATACAACGGCATACGGTGCGGCATACAAGGACGGAGTACTTATGGATATTACAAAGCAGGATATCGTAGACTATGCGGTTATAGAGCTTAGTGCGATTGATCTTGATATGAGAAATGCGGATACTGTTTCGTTGTATATATGGGATGAAAATCAAAAGCCGCTTTGTAATAAATTAACATATCCCATTACTGTCAGCGAATGATTTAAATATTTAGCCTTGCGGAGTTGTCTGAAAATGAATTTGTCCCAAATGAAAATATCACAAGAGAGCAGAAATTGCAGCAATTCTGCAAAGATTTTTTGAGATACACAAATGAAATTAAGCCAAGCGGGAACGCTTGACGGAAAAGCCCCGTTTGAACTCCAAACGGGGCTTTTTGAATATGCCCGTCATACTCAAAAAAATCCCGAAAAAATCGTGTTTTTACGGACTTTATGAATTTTAAAGCTTTTCTTCGGGCAAACTCGGGAATGAAATATATTTTCATTTATAGCTTTTGATAATATTTATTTTGCCTCTATTTTGAATTTTTGGCAACAGAACGGTCAAATAAATTAAATATTGTGAAATTATAGTGTATATTTTTACATAATTTTTGATTTTATATAATTTAATAAAAAATCTTGTTGATTTTTTATTAAAATTCTGTTATAATTATAAAAGACAGGTTGTCGATAAAAAAATACCGTTAAATGTTTGTAATCGGTATGAAATTATTTTGATAAATGTTGTATCGATGATCGGTATCAAAGAAAGGAATGATTACAAAATGAATAAAATTTCAAAATTACTTATATCGGGATTAATATCCGTAAGCATATTTATGCCGACCTTTGCATATGCCGCAGAATTTTCGGATATGCCTGATAACTGGACTACGGGTGCATTGGAAAGAGCCGTTGAAAACGGATTATTAAACGGCGCTGACGGAAAAATTATGCCTGACGATAATATTACAAGAGCACAGATGGCTGCAATAATAGTAAGAGCGTTCGGTGCGGATAAGGAAGCCGATATATCTGCTTTTTCAGACGTTTCGGCCGATAAGTGGTATTATTCGGAATTTGCAAAAGCGGTTAATATGAATGCGTTCGGAGGAACTGATGACGGTAAGCTCAATCCGGACAATTTCATTACATATGAAGAATGTTTTACGGTTGTTGCAAGAGTTTTCGGGCTTCGTGCAATTGTAAATGATGCGGGAGAGGAAGTATTTGATTCTCTTGACAAATTTTCCGATTCCGATATGGTACACGACTGGGCAAAAACATATATGTCAAAGGTTGTGGGCAACGGATACTGGGACGGTATAGACAATAAGCTTAAACCGAGAGATTATATAACCCGTGCCGAATTTGCCGTACTTATGGATAATATGGTGCAGGCATATATTACAACGCCGGGCGAATATACCGAAATTTCTGACGGAAACGTATTAATTAAAACAGACGGTATAACACTAAAGGATATAACTACCGATAATATGATAATTATAGGTGACGGTGTTAAAGGAGATACCAATTTGGATAATATTACATCAACCTCACAAATTTCGGTAAGAGGCGGCACGGCAAAGGTAACGGGTACAATTAATCATATCAGCGCACTTTGCCCGGAGGTAAATATCGATATTTCGGGTGTTACAAAAAGAACCGGCAAGGTTTATCTGTGCAAGGACTCTCATTTGTTCATGGGAACACTGTATTAATAATAAATAATACAGACCGATATATTTAATCGGCTAAAATTTTGTTTCATTTATTAAAAATATGCCTTGAATTTATTTTGTTCAAGGCATACTTTGATATATCGGGAACAGATAATTTTTATAATAAACAAAAGAAAGGCAATATACTAATATGGATATTAAACAAAAGTCATTACAAAAACACTATGATTGGAAAGGAAAAATTGAGGTTGTGTCAAGAACGCCTGTTGTTAACAGCGAGGATTTGTCTTTGGCATATACTCCGGGTGTAGCGGAACCATGCATCGCAATTCATAATGATATTGAAAAATCATATGAACTGACAAGAAGATGGAATCTTGTGGCGGTTGTAACGGACGGAACTGCTGTTTTGGGACTGGGTGACATAGGACCTGAGGCAGGTATGCCTGTTATGGAGGGTAAATGTGTTCTTTTTAAAGAATTTGCGGATGTAGACGCTTTTCCGATTTGCATAAAATCAAAGGACGTGGATGAAATAGTAAAAACCGTATATAATATTTCGGGAAGCTTCAGCGGAATTAATCTTGAAGATATTGCAGCGCCGCGGTGTTTTGAGATAGAAAAAAAACTGAAAGAAATATGCGATATACCTGTTTTCCATGATGATCAGCACGGAACTGCCATTGTTGTTGCGGCGGCTATGATTAATGCACTCAAGGTAGTAAAAAAAGATATTGAAAAGGTTAGGGTTGTTATAAACGGAGCAGGCTCGGCAGGCATAGCAATTGCAAAGCATTTAATGAGACTTGGTGTTAAAAATCTTATTATGTGTGACAAGTTTGGTATCATTTGTGAGGGAATGAGTAATTTAAATGACGCTCATAAAGAAATGAGTTTAAAAACAAACAGAGAAAAAATGACGGGAAATCTGTCAGACGCAATGAAGGGTGCAGATGTATTCATAGGAGTTTCCGCACCGAATATTGTTTCTAAGGAAATGATTCAATCGATGAATGAGGGAGCAGTTGTATTTCCTATGGCTAACCCCGTGCCGGAAATTATGCCGGATCTTGCGCTTGAAGCAGGCGCGTCTGTGGTAGGAACGGGAAGATCGGATTTCCCCAATCAGATAAACAATGTATTGGCTTTTCCGGGAATATTCAGAGGAGCGCTTGATGTAAGGGCAAAGGATATTAACGAGGATATGAAGATGGCGGCATCCTATGCCATTGCATCCTTGGTTTCGGATGAAGAATTATCTTCTGATTACATTTTACCGAAAGCGTTTGATAAAAGAGTAGGAACTACTGTTGCAAAGGCTGTTGCCGATGCTTGTATAAAGAGTGGCGCGGCACGTATTAAACCGCAGAATTGAATAAAATAATATTAATGAAGGGATTGAATAAAAATGAAAGATATTTACAGAGGTACCGTTTGTTACAAGGATTTTAAAGATATGATAAACAATGTCGCACAACAGTGGGGTTCTGAAACGGCATTTAAATATAACAGGGACGGAAAGAAATACGAAATAACCTTTTCGGCATTTAAAAAGGATGTTGAAGCGCTTGGCTCTTATCTTATGAATAATGGATATTTCGGTAAAAAAGTAGCATTGGTAGGCGAAAACAGCTATGAGTGGATTGTTACTTATTTTGCCGTAGCAAACAGCGGAAATATAATATTACCGATAGATAAGGAACTGAAAGCTAATGAAATCAATGTATTGCTCAGCAGAAGTGAAACAGATTTGCTTGTATATTCAAAAGCAAAGCAAAAGACTGCCGATGAAATAATCGATATGGGCGATTATACCGGCAAGTCAATATGCTTTACAGAATTTGACGACATATGCCGTGAAGGCCGAAATCTAATTGCAGACGGTTTCAAGGATTATATTGATTACGAAATTGATCCTGAGGCTCTTTGCGCAATTATTTTTACATCGGGAACAACGGGAGATCCGAAAGGAGTAATGTTAAGCCAAAAAAATCTTATTATGGACGCTTATTTAAGCATTTCATGCATGAAAATCCCTCGTGACACTGTTGTAATTTTACCGATAAATCATACCTTTGGCTTTATGGCAAGCATACTTTGTCAGATTTGGATGGGATATTGTGTATTTATTAACAGCAGTTTGAAAATGGTTGTAAAGGATATACAGGAGGCAAAACCGGGACATATTTCAATGGTTCCGCTGTTTTTGGAAAATATATATAAAAACATTTGGAAAAATGCCGAAAAACAGGGTAAGGCAAAGGCTTTGAAAAATGCTGTAAAGGTCAGCAACGCTTTGAGAAAAGTCGGCATAGATATGCGTAAAAAGCTGTTTAAATCCGTTATTGACGGATTGGGCGGAAATCTTGAAATGATTATTTCGGGAGGTGCGCCTATAAGTGATGAATACATGAAAGGCTTTGATGATTTCGGAATAACCGTTATAAACGGTTTCGGTATAACGGAATGTTCGCCTATAGTTGCTCTAAACCGTGTTGATGCGGTTAAATACGGAACGGTAGGTAATCCGCTTCCCGAGGTTCAGGTTAAAATTGTTGATCCCAACGAAAACGGAGAAGGCGAGATTTGGGTAAAGGGCGATATTGTTATGATGGGATATTATAACAATGAAGAAGCAACTGCCGAGGTAATTAAAGACGGTTGGTTTAATACCGGAGATATGGGTAAAATTATAGACGGAAACTTTATTGTGATAACAGGAAGAAAGAAAAATCTTATTATCCTTGCAAACGGTAAAAATGTTTACCCGGAGGAACTTGAATACCTCATTTCGAAAATTGATAATGTAACCGAGGTTTTGGTTTATGAGGAAAACGAACAAATAACAGCGGAAATTTATTCGGATGCCGAGGAAAACAGAGAAGCTGTAAGAGAAAGTATCAAGGAGAGTGTAAAGGCTCTTAATGAAACTCTTGCCTCCTATAAGCAAATCAGAAAAATTAAATTCCGCTCGGCTGAGTTTGAAAAGACAACAACAAAGAAGATAAAGAGAAATTACAATAAAAATTGACGTTGTTATATGGTTCGGGAGGTAAATATGTATGTTGCGGTAAGTGCCTGTCTTTTAGGGTTGTCATGCCGGTATGACGGAAAATCAAAGACAAATAATGATTTAATAAAAAAGCTTAAAAACGTTTCGGTTCTGCCGGTTTGCCCTGAAATAATGGGTGGGCTGAAAACACCGAGAAAACCATGTGAAATATATAATAAAAGGGTTATTTCAGTTGACGGAACAGACTGTACCGCAAATTATAAAAAGGGTGCGGAGGAAGTGTTAAAGCTTTGTAATATGTTTGATTGCCGTCATGCAATTCTTAAAGCTAACAGCCCATCCTGCGGAAACAGATATATTTATGACGGAACTTTTTCGGGAAAATTGACCGTGGGAGAAGGTATAACCGCTGAATTACTTCGTAAAAACGGAATAAAGGTTTTAAATGAAAAGGAAAATATTGAAGAAGTATTATAAGTAAAACAACTTATATATGATTGTTATTATTTCATGCTCTGTAATATGATGTTTAAAATGCATATATTACAGAGCTTTTTTGTATAAATAATTATATTGTCAAAATTGGTTAAAATTTTGCATAAAAGTAAAATTTTTATACTTGTTCCTATAACATATGTTATGTTATAATAATATTGCAATAGGGAAATATGTCGGAATACATATTTTATATTTCCTTATTATAACATAAAATTATTCCATAGCAAATTTAAAAGAAAAAGGAGAGAAAGAAAATTATGGTAAAGAAAAAAATTTCATTGGTAACGGCTTTGGTAATGATTATGACATTGTTATTCGGGCAGGTTCAGTATGCTTCGGCAGATACAGGATTTGTTGATACCGGATACGAAATTATTGATTCGGCGTATGACGCTCAAAAAGGCGTTTATGTTGTAATGGCAAAAGATTTTTCCGACTCAAATCATAAAGCGGCGCTTTATACTTCGGCAGATGGAAAAAATTGGGTAAATTCACTGACATATAGTAATGCAAGAAATTATTATTCGGCTAAATCAGGTCAAGAGCTTGTTTATTGGGAAAATGAAAAGCTATTTGTTGCAGCATTAGGTTCAAATATATACACATCTTCCGATGGATTGACTTGGTCGCAAAACACAGATATTGCATTGGGTGCAAATATGATTGTTGAATATAAAGACGGATTGCTTGTTGTTGGTGCGGGCACAAAAGCAAAAATTGTTTCAAGCCTTTCTGATATTTCAGATCCGGTAGATATTTTTGCAAGTGGTTATTATGCTGCATCAATTGCTATTGATTCAGCAAGCAAGGTTTATATTTCTACAAACAATTACAAAGCAACGGTTGAAAAATCAGAAAATGAAGAGGGAAAAACTTCATGGAGCAGAACGAGTTATGTAAACAATACAGGTTCATATAATTTTATACCGCGTGATACTAAATACATAGAAAATACTTCAAAATGGATTGTAAGCGCTTCGGGTGATGTTAAAACCCTTTCCATATTAAACAGCAACGGTTCATATTTGTATAAATTGGTAACACCTCAATTGCAGGACGGTGAAAACACACAAAACGTAACAGCGGTAGGCGCTGATTCCGAATCAATCTTTTTCGGAACTGCGAACGGAAATATTTATTATACAAATGCGGACGCAAAACTTTCTTCAAGCGATGATACACCGGTTGACAAATGGTCAGAGGTTATTCCGGACGAAATTACATCGCATATCGGCGAAAGCATAACCGATATTAAAAAGATAGACGCAGGTAAGTTTCTTGTAACAACCACAACAAACATATATATTATGAATAAAACGGCAGACGGATATACATATACAAATCCTGCAAATTACAGATCTATTGAAGAAGCAAAATTGATAGGAGATCTTCCTTTTGCAAGCGGTATAAAACTGCTCGGCGGAGCGTACAGCCCCGAATTGGAAAGATATGTTGTATTCGGTAATGATTCGGATAAACAAGGATATATTTATTATTCTAATGACGGAATTAACTGGGAAGCGACAAATGCGGGAGCAAATGGGACTTTAACACATGGATTTGACGAATCAACAAAAAATCTCGCCGTATGGTGGCCGACGCAAAATATGTTTGTAATTTCAGCAGGAACAAATAATGCAACACAGACCGCTTGGTATTCATATGATGGTATAAACTGGACATGGATTAATAAAACAAGCTTTGGTGATAACGGTGATATGGCGGTTGTAGGAGATTATCTCTATACATCTTATAAATCAAGCAGAAAAGCAATAAGAAAATTTACTGATATTACAGATAGAGGTACAAGCGGTGCGGTTAAATTTGAAAATGTTTTCTATCAAAGAACCGATATTGCACAGTATTGTACAACAATGGCTATAAGTGATGATGATACTCCGGTAATACTTATCGGTGCATCATATGGTCAAACATATGTTGGTAAGGCAGTTCCTGAAGGTGATACCACAACAAAAGCAACACTTATTACACCGGGAGGAACAGGCGCTTCTTCTCAAATGCGTGATGTACAATGGAATACATATGTAGATAAATTTGTAGGCGTAAACAGTGCCAATAACAGATTGTGGCTTATAGATGAAAATGGAGCATATGAAAGTTTTGCTCCGAACGCTGATTCCGGCATACTTGCATCGGTTGAAACAAATGGCTCAAGTTATATGACAGGCGATGTAAACGGAAACATATATTATTCGCCGAGTGCAAATATCAGCACTTCATCGTCATTTAATCAGGTTAGATTCGAGGGTATTAACGAGAATACACTTCCTGTTACAAATATTATTTCGGGAGCAAACGGCAAGTACATTGTAACCGTTTCAGACGGAACAAACAGCGACGTTCTTATTGTAAATGCAGACGGATCAAAATACAGAAAAGCATCTGAAACAACAGCATTAAAATCAATTTCAGCCGGCACAACCTTTACTGTATCGGCAAGAGTTGATAATTACACCGCAGCAGCAGAAGATGTAACTTTAATTGCCGCAATTTACGACAGCACCGGAACAAAGCTTTTGCAGGTTAATAAAAAGGACAACAATATTCTTGAAAACAGTGCAGAAGAATTATTTATGAATATCACAGCAAATGAGAATGTGACGGAAGATTCAAAGGTAAAGGTATTCCTTTGGGATACATTGAACGGAATGGTACCGTTAACAAACAGTAAAGAGTTTTTTTAATAAAGGGTGATTTCAATGTGTATGTTGCTACTGACGGAGATGACACAAATGACGGAACGATAAATTCGCCCGTCAAAAGCATTGAAAAAGCCCGTGACATAATAAGAAGCGCAAAGATTACAGGTGATTGTGTCAGCAACAGCCCTGTGTCTATAGTATTGAGAGAGGGAAAATATGAGGTAGATTCGACCATCGAGTTTGCCGGAGCGGATTCGGGAAATGATTTATATCCGCTAACAATAAAGGCTTACAAAAATGAAAAGGTAACAATAAGCGGCGGTAAGGATATAAGTGCTTCGGCACTTGTATCCGCCGGAAGTGATATTACATCTAAGATTATCGATGAGTCAGCAAGAGATAATATAAAAGCAGTAGATTTATCTGAAAACGGTGTCAGCGAATTGGGAGAAATTTCTTTAAGAGGTTCAAGAGTTTCCGATAACATAACCGCACAGGCGGAGGTAAGCGTTGACGGAACTCGTTTAAAGCTTGCAGGCTGGCCCAATGAGGGCTTTGTCGGCGGTATAAGCGAGGTGGTCAGAAGCGGAAACAGAAGCACCTCCGGGATAAATTCGGGAAGCGTATTTAAATATACGGGATATACCAGACCGCAGCAGTGGAGCGAGCCTGAAAAGGCTTGGATTTCCGGAACACTTTATTACAACTATTTTTATGATTATTATCCTATAGAATCGGTAAACGGAGATGAAATAACACTTAAAAGAGGAGCTGTTTCAAACTCATATTATTCAAAACCGTTTTTCAGATTTGAAAATATATTGGAGGAACTTGACAGCCCGGGAGAATACTACATTGACCGTGATTCGGGAATGATGTATATATATATGCCGGAGGGAAGCTCTGCTAATTCTCTGATTACGGTATCTCAGACCGATAAAAATATTATTGAGATTACAAATGCCGATAATATTCGTTTTGAAAATATAGAACTGACAGGCGGAAGAGCATCGGCGATTGTTACAAAAGGAAGTTGTTCGGGAATTACGGTTAAAAACTGTGATATTCATTCGTTTGGCGCAAACGGCGTGAGTATTTCTGGTTGTAAATATTCGGCTGTTCGTGACTGTAATATTTATGATGTGGGAAAGAATGGAATTGTTGTATCGGGAGGAGATTATAAAAATGTTGCATCTTCGCAAAATATAGTGTATAATAATAATGTATATAACTTCTCGCAGCTTGAAAGAGGTTATACTTCGGGTATAAATGTAGGATACCAAAGTGTCGGTACAAAAATAAAAAATAATCATATTCATGACGGACCTCACGCAGGAATAATTTTCTACGGGGTAAACAATGAAATTTCTTATAACGAAATAGATAATGTTGTTAAGGAATTTCATGATATGGATGCAATATATGTAAATAATTATAATATGCCGTGGGAGCGTGGAAATGTTATTACGCATAATTTGTTCCATGACATCGGAAAGGAAACCTTCCCGGCTGAAAAACAGATGAATGTTGCGGCAATAAGAACTGATAATAACGGTCACGGATTGATTGTTAAGCACAATGCTTTTTATGATATTGGTCAAAGCAAAACAAACGCAGTTTCCTGTATACAAGCACAAGGAACGCATAATATAATTCGTGAAAATATGTTTATTGACTGTAGCGAAACATATTTGGGATGTACAAAATATAACAGCGAAGCGAAATACAGCTTTGAATCAAAATTAGATGAAAACGGAAAGGAAACCAACGAGAATATTTCAATAAGAAATAATCTCAGCACATACAAAAACGGTATATACGGTAAACTGTTCCCGGAAATAGCAAACTTTTGGGAGGAACATCCGGCTTCATCACAAACGAACGAATTTATAGATAATTTGGTAGTTAATATAAATTTAGCATTAAGTACTGTAAATGACAACAGTGATTCATGGCAGAATACGGATAATCAGGGTTACAGAGCGGCAAGTAATACGGTAATTGCAAACGGCAATTTCGTATCAAATGAAAATGTCGGCTTTAAAGATTATGAAAATAAGAATTTTGAGCTGGACAGAAACTCTGTCGTATACAGTATGATTCCGGGATTTGACTATATTAATTTCAGTGCTATAGGAACAAAATAAGGTTTTAACAGACAATAAAATCAGAATCTTGGTATTTATATGAATTAAAGACAAGGAAAATTGTCCATATTACATATTTCAGCTGCTGATATTATAATCAAACGCTATAAATACGGTAAGCTGAACGATTTTCTTGTCGATTGCCGCTGAAAAGCGGCGGAATGGAGAGTAGTATGAAAAAAACAGCTTTATTTTTGGCGGTCGTAATGATGTCACAAACCATATCTTCAGCTGTTTTTGCCGATTTCAAGGACATGACCGGTCATTGGTCGGAAAGGTTTGTGGATATTTTAGACGAAAAAGGTATTATTGACGGTGATGAAAACGGCAAATTCAGACCTGATGAGTATGTCAAAACAGATGAGTTTATAAAGCTTGTTACAAAAGCAACAGGATTTACGGGAGATTATGAATCGGGATACTGGGCTCAGCCATATATAAATGAAGCCTATGACAAGGAATATATCTATGATGATGAATTCAGCAGCTTTTCGGATAATATAACCAGAGGTGAGGCTGCAATGATTTTAGTCAGAGCTTTGGGACTTGAAAACTCAAATATACCCAATAAAGAATCGGTAATTCGTGAAATAAGCGATTATTACGATACAACAAATGATTTTAAAGGATATGTATTGTCAGCGTATGCAAATAATCTGATGAAAGGGTATGAGGATAAAAGCTTCAGATATAAAAATCCGCTTACAAGAGGAGAATGTGCCGTTATAATTGTAAGAATGTTAAAAATAAAACCATTGGAGGGCGACACTGCACCCGATATTGATACCGATAACATATACTATGTATCAACTGACGGTTCGGACAGCAATGACGGTTCTTTTGACAAGCCTTTTGCAACTATCGAAAAGGCAAAGAAAACGGTAAGACAGGCTGTTATAAACGGAACATATCCGGAAGAAGGCATCACGATTTATCTTCGTGAGGGAGCTTATTATATAAACGAAACCCTTAACTTTGATTCATATGATTCGGGAACAGAGTCAGCACCTGTGCGTTATACCGCATACAATAACGAAGATGTTAGACTTACCGGCGGTGTAACAATACCGTACGAAGCCTTTGAGCCTGTTTCAAGTGATGTGCCACTGTTATCGTCTGATGCGAAAAAACACGTATTACAAGCTGATTTAAAAGCTCTTGGCATTGATGATTACGGCGAACTGTCTAGAAGAGGTTATTTGATAGCCGCGGGAGTAAAGCCGCAATGTGAGCTTTATGTTGACAGAGAAAGAATGCAGCTGTCACGCTGGCCGAATGACAATTGGGCAGGAACAAGCAGTATAATACGAAGCGGTGCAAGAAGCAAAAGCGGTGTTTTAGAGGGTGCTGAATTTACCATAGACTATGACCGCCCCATGAGCTGGACCTACAGTAAAGATATATATACTTCGGGCGTACTCGGACCTAACTATTTCTATGGCTATTTCCCGATAGAAAAAATCGAAAAAGGCAAGATTACATTAAAAGAAGGATCTGTTACGGAATACTACTCAAAGCATTTTATTAGATATGAAAATATACTTGAAGAAACAGATATGCCGGGTGAATATTATATTGACCGTGATAAGGGAATGTTGTATTATTATCCTGTTGATGGTTTTTCAAAGGACAGTGACATAACGCTTTCAATGTTTACCGATGCCATAATATCTATGACGGGAACATCTAATATTGAATTTTCAAATATTCTTATAGATTCAACAAGAGGAACTGCAATTTCAGCATCGGGCGTTGAAAATGTTGCAATAAGGAATTGTGAAATTGCCGATGTGGGCGGATTTGCTGTTAATTTGAAGGGTACAAACTGTAAAATATCCTCCAATTACATACATGATACAGGTTCGACTGCCGTAAGCGTAGGCGGCGGTGATTATGATAAGCTTATTTCATCGGGGAATATAGTTGAAAATAATCATATAAGAAAACCGGCTCAGCTTGAAAGAAGTTATAACGCAGGTATTACTCTTGCATATCAGTCGGTCGGAACAATCGTCAGAAATAATGAAATACACGATGCGCCTCATACGGCAATGATTATTTACGGTCCCGAACATTTAATTGAATACAATAATATTTATGACGCTGTTAAGGAATTTCACGATATGGACGCAATATATATGAATGTGTATATTTATCCATGGGAACGAGGCGTTACAATCAGACAGAACTACATTCATGATTTGGGACAGCAAAACTTCACAGAACAGCAAATGAATGTTGCGGGAATAAGAACCGATAACAGAGGTAACGGATTGAATATTATTGAAAATGTATTTTACAATATAGGGAAGAGCAATTCAAACGGCGTAAGAGCTATATGTGCCGAAGGTATAGAAAATGTTATAGAAAACAACATATTTATTGATGTTGCGGAAGCATATGACGGCCCCGATACCTACAGCCCCGGAAGTACATGGAATATGGAGGACGCTACGGTAAAATCCACATATAATGATTGGCTCAGGTTTAAGGATGTTTATTCGGTAAAATATCCCGAAATATTGGATTTCTTTGATAAATATCCCGCTTCCTATGAAAAGTCAAACAAATTTAACAAAAATGTGCTTGTAAATATAAGTACAAGCCTTAGCAGTACAAATGCAGAGCCAAATAAATACGGTTATCGAGGAAACGAAAATCTTATCGAGGCAGAAAATAATCTGTTGACCAAGAAAGATATTGGTTTTGAGGATTATAAAAATAAGAATTTCACTTTGACGGACAACAGCGAAGTATATACTCAAATTCCGGATTTCAAAAAGGTCGAATTTGAAAAGATGGGTACTGACGGAGTTGTCGGAAGAATATTGGAATAATTTACGGAAAGGAATGATTTTTTGATGAAAAGATTTTTTTCATTACTTCTTACCTGCATTATGATTTTTAATATCGGTATTGTCGTAAAGGCAGACACTTTGACAGGTAATTATACATATATTGATTCCGCATACAGTCCGGAGCTTAATAAATATGTGGTACTTGCAAAGGACACAACAAGCTCAACTATGCCTGCAAAATTATTTGTAAGTGATGACTGCATTGAATTTAAAAATACTTTGTCGGTTTCGAACGGCATAAATTACGGTGCAAGAAATACAAGACAGTTGCTTGTATGGTGGGAATCGGAAGGTGTGTTTGCAGCTCAGCTCGGAGGAACGTTCTATATTTCTCAGGATGGAGAAAATTGGACAAAACCGGCGCTTAATGCAACCTTTAATGATTCTACGAAGCCTCATGTCTCAATTGCAACAGACGGAAAAAGACTGCTTATAGGTGCGAGAAATCATATGTATATTGCCGACAGCTACGATCAGACCGCAAGAGATAAAACAATTTCGGCAAACTCAAATTATTATGTAAAAAACGTCGCTATTAAGCCAAATTCAAATATTATGTATGGTATTGACGGAGGAAACGGAAATACATATATGTATAAAATAGAGGATAAAGACGAAGAGATAGAAAGCACAGAATTTATCAGAAATACCGGCGGAAGCAATGCGGTAGATACATTTTATATTCCGGAAGTTGATAAGTGGTTTGTTGTAAATTTGCAAAACGTATTGTTATTCTTGGAAGAAACAAATACATTTACCAAGGTTACTCCCAAAACAGAAGACGGAGAAATAACAGAAGTTATTACAGGTGCCGGAAGCGGAGAACAATATACGGTTATAGGTACAAAAACCGGTAAGATTTATTATGCAAAAAATGATTCGGTTACTAATGGCGAAACAATATGGAAACCGGTTGAAAATCCTCAGGACGCTAAAGAAGCAAGCGAAAAAATAATAGATGTTACAAAGGGTTATGAAGATTTTATGCTGGTATTATCCGAAAAAAATACATATGTGTTAAAGGAAACGGACAGCGGAGTCGAATATGTAAATGTCGACAAAACATATGTGGAAAAGGATGCCGACAGAATCGAATCTCCCAACAGCGGAAGCGAATCGCAAACGGTTAGTGTATCGGCAAAAAATTATATCGGAAATAATGTAGAAATAAAAAATGTTGAAATGACGGAAACAGGCGACGGAGTATCGGCTATGTGGAACGGTTCAAGTCTTCTGCTGTTAATCGATCAGGACGCGGATGTAACAAAAACATTTGAGGTGACCGATCAATATGACAGAAAAACCGATTTTGATATTTCATTCGTAAAGGAAGAAGGAGTTGCGCTTGATGGATATGAGTCGGCGGTTTTGCCCGGGGAAGGGGAAGAAGATCTTGAATTGCCATATACGCCTTATGTTATTGCTTCTGACGGCAAAAAAATGAACAGAAGTGCGTCTATATCAGTAGTTTCCGCACCGGAAGGCGTTGAGTATGACTCAGGGCGCAGCGTTGTTGTAATTTCATCCGGCGGAAACGGCGGAGATTTGATATTAAAGGTAACATCAGATACTAAACCTGAAAATTACCAAGAATTTGTTATCCCTATTTCTCCGCGTGTTCCTTCGAGCATTGACATGGAGATTTCAGATGATACTCTGACAATCCCGGAAAGCGGCGACGCGATAATAGAGTGCAGCGCAATGGTTAAGGATCAGATAAAAATTAATATGCCGTCGGAAAAAATAAAATGGAGTGTATCCGGAAATACGACAGGTATTTCAATAAGCCAAAACGGAACTGTCACAGTAAATGAAAAAGCAATAAAGGGTGATATTAAGGTAAAAGCCGAGTCTGTAACAGACAACAGTGTTTTTGCGGAAAGCACAATTACACTTTTATGGACAGATAACAGAAGCGTTGCGGAAGATCTTGCTCTTGTTGAAAATGAAATAACAACGGGTATCGACCTCGATTTTTCAAGCGAAGGTATATACGGAACAACATTGGAATGGGTAAGCGCTGATAAAAATATTATTACGGATGAAGGAAAAATCTACCGTGACAGAAAAAAGGATACAACTGTAAACGTAAATGTAACCTGCAAGAAAAACAAAGCGTCTTCATCAAAAAAAATAATGATAACTGTTTTGAAAGCTGAAAATTTTGCGTCGGTCGGAGATTTTGAGGATAATAATGCAGAAGGACTGAACGGTGAAATTGTAACAGCTAATGTACATGAAGGAAATTATGCGTTCAAGCCCGCGGGAAATTTAACATTTGCGATTTCCACAGAAAAAGATTCTGTCTATGTTTTTGAAGCATATGTAAAATCCGATTCTGCCGTTACCCTTTCAACCTCCGAAGCCGGAACACTTATCAGTGTAAGCCCAGCGGGGAAATATAAGAGAATAGCAGAATCTTATCTGTATTCTGCTGATAAGAAAAACGAAGAAATTAAGTTTTCTTCAAGTGGCGATTGGTATATTGATGATATAAGGGTATATGACATAACTCCCGAATACAAAGCGGTAATGGAAAAGATTACGGCTGCCGAGTATTCAAAAAAATCATCTGATATAACGGCTGCCGAAAATGCTTTAAAGGAGTTTTTTGATATTCCTTTAAAAGACAGATTATTGGAAAGGGTAAGTAATATTAAACCGAATACTCCGGGTGGATCAGGCGGAGGCGGTGGTAGTTCGGGCAGCAGCTCCGGCAAAAACACTTTTGTTCCCCCTTCATCAAACACTAACCCTACAGTGCCAAATTCCTCCGAAACGGTTGACAATGATGAAAAGGTTTATGAAAATAATCTGATATTTAAGGATTTGTCAAAGCACTGGGCAAAGGATGACATAGAATTTATGGCAGTAAACGGAATTGTAAACGGTGTTGACGACACGACTTTTAAACCGGAAGAAAATATAACAAGAGCCGAATTTACAAAGCTTATTGTAAAAACAATGGGACTTTCCGAAAAGGATTATGCAAATACATATTATGACATTATGTCGGAGGATTGGTACTCCGGATTTGTTCAGACGGCAACAGACGAAGGGTATATTTCGGGATTTGACGGATTGTTCAGACCGAATGAGTGCATTACACGAGAAGAAATAGCAAAGGTTATAGTTTCCGCATATAATTCAAAGATGAATAAAAGCTTAGAGGTAGGCGGTGCTATGTATTATTCCGATTTTGAAAATGTAAGTCCGTGGGCATATGACTATATTGTTGCGGCATCAAATGAAGGATTTATAAACGGTATTTCCGAGACGGAATTTGCTCCTAAGCAAAATGCGACCAGGGCACAGGCAGTTGTAATGTTAAAAAGATTGTATGATAAAATTAACGGTTAGGGGGTAATTTCTTTTGAGAAGAATAATTAACTTACTTATAGTTATTTCAATGGCACTAAGTACATTAAGCATTGCTTATGCCGATGAATCGGCAGTCGGGCAGGAAGAGGCACAGATGCTTAACGGAATCGGTATATATAAAACCGATGTAATTTCCGATAGTATCACCAGAGCCGAATTTGCAGGAATTGTTGTACGAATAATGGGCGAAAATGATAAAGAACTTACCGCTCCGTCAAAGCAGGTATATATCGATGTACCAACCGATTATGAAGCTGCACCGTCCATTAATTATCTGTTTGATAACGGTATAATGAACGGGCATGATGACGCTTCCTTTCAGCCTGAAATCAAATTAACCTGCCGTGAGGCGGCAAAGATTCTTGTTTCATTGCTGGGGTACAAAGAAATTGCGGAGTCAAACGGAGGATACTTTACGGGTTATCTGAAAGCGGCAACCGATTCAGGCTTGCTAAAGGGTGTAAAGACAGGATATACAAGTGAAATCGATACAGGAAATCTTGCGGTAATGATTAAAAACACTCTTGAGGCAAACGTTATTTCCATGGAAATAAAAAACGGCGGATATGTTTTGACAAAGGATGAATCATCAACTATTATGTCAAAATATCTCGATATGGGGAAATATACGGGTATAGTCGAGGGCTTTGAATATACAAGTATTAAATCCGAGTCTGTAGAATACGGAGAAAAAAAGGCTCGTATCGGTGATGTTGATTTTAATACTGCAGATACGGATTTGAGTGATTTAATCGGTATGAATACCGAGGTGTATTACAGAGAAAATGACGGAGAATATACTGTTTTATATGCGCAGGAAAGCAGAAATAAATTTGTTACCGTTGAATCGGACGATATAGAAACCGCTTCTTTGGAAAAGATTGAATATTATGAAAACGAAAGCAGTAAAAGGACAACAAATTTCAAGATTGCTACAGATGCGGTATTTATATATAACGGAAAAAGAGAATTGATAATTTCCGAAAAACATCTTATTCCCATATTGGGTACTGTAAAGCTTATAGATAACAATTCCGACGGAAAGGCCGAGGTTGTAATTATAAGAGAGTTTACGGAGTATGCGATAAAAGGTGTTATTGCTACCGAGGAAAAGGTTACAACTCAGTTAAACGGAGGGATTTTGGATTTTTCCGATGATGATACAATATATAAGTTTTTTGCTGATGGTGCAGAATCTGATTTTTCTGCCATAACAAAAAGCAGCATACTGAATATTTTGGCAAGTAAGAATACTGCCGGTAATAAATTGGTAAGTGTATATATCGCAAACGAAAGTACGGAGGGAAAAGTCAAATCAATTTCCCGTCCTGATGATGATTATGCTGTTAAGTTTGATAACGGAGAAGAATATAAGCTTTCAAAATCTTTGGTTAATTATATTGAAAGCAGTAAGACATGGAATGAAACTGCAAGTGAATATGAGTATGCATTGGCTTATCCGTCTAACGGTAATACATATACGGTAAGACTTAACAGCTACGGAGAAATAGCGTATTATACAATAAAATCCGATGGAAAACAATATGCTTATCTTGTAAGAACTTGGTATGATGATGAGGAAGAAGTATCGTACTTAAAAATGTTTACGTCAAACGGTGAAATGGTTAAAGCTCCGGTAAGGGAAAAGGTAACCTTAAATGACGAGAAGATAAGCGGAAAAGCTTTATACGGATTGGTAGATGCAGATCAGATAATTATATATGATATTGGTTCTGACGGTGCAGTAACAAAAATCAGAACAGCGAAGGATAAATCGGAAAGCACATATTACATAGCCGGAGATGATGAATTTGTCTTGAATGCTACTGCAACGTCAATAAGATTTTATAAAAACTTTGCAGAAAACAAACCGTTTTATTTTGAACCGAACAAGACAGTTTATTTTACAATTCCAACCGATAAAGATAAAGACGATGAATATAAAATTGTTTCAAAATTAGCATCAACAGATGTCGGAGTAAAGGGAAATGTCAGAGTATATGATGTCGGAAACGGCGGAGTTATCGGCGCTATGGTGTCCGGCAATTCAATAAATTCCGGAGATTTCGGTACACCGCAGATGGTAGATAATGTCACGCAGACAGTGGACGAGGACGATCAGCCTTGTACGCAGATTAACTTTATAAGCGGTTCGAGTGTTGTGCTTAAAGAAAATGCAGCCTTTGTTCAGCCCGCAACAAGCGATTCGAAAGGCGGAATAAACTGGACAAAACGTGTAGATTACAGTAAAGTCGGAGTAAATGACTTAAAACGCGGTGATGTTATACAATGTTCGGTTGTTGACGGATATGCGGAACAGGTTATGGTTCTTGTACGGGTTGACGATATAGGACAAGTAAGAGCAGACGGAGACAGTCTTGCGGAAAGCGGAAATATACTGTGTAATGTTTTATCGGTAAACGATAATGCTTCAAGAGCAATTGTTTATTATGTTGACAGGTTCGGTACTCCGAGATGGCAGACAATGAACATCGGCGGATCGGTTTACAAGTATGATTCGGAAACAAAGAAAGCCGATTATTCAACAACTGCCGATATACGAGAAGGAGATACTTTGTTGATTAACTCTTTCTGGTGGTCTGTTAAAGCAACATTTATATTCAGATAATAGGTAAAGAAAGGAAATGTATATGACACTTAAAAAGACAATCATATGTGTCATTATTATGGGAATATCCGCCGGTATATACGGATGTGATTTTGAAAATTCAACAGACGCAGACGAAAATCCCGTAGTATTAAAATGGGTAACCACAGGGTTGGAGGAACAAAAGGATTCCGCAAAGGTTTGGAGAAAATTTAATGAAGAACTTCAAAAATATATTCCAAATACAGTTGTGGAATTCGAATGTTACTCAACGAATGATTACGCCGAAAAATGGAAGCTTAAAAGCGTATCACAGGAAAAAATGGATATTGTATGGTGCGGTTGGAGCATTGATTATGTGACGGAAGTGAAAAAAGGAATGTTCATGCCGCTGGATAATTTAATTGATGAATACGCACCTGATTTAAAAAAGGAAATACCGGAAAAAATGCTTCAAAAGCAAATGGTTGACGGTAAGCTTTACAGTATCCCCTGTATGCAGCAAATGGTTTCCTGGGTACCGGGGCTTGATATAAGACTGGATTTATACGAGAAATACAAGTCAGAGATAGATCTTGACAAAATAGCCGCATTTTTTGCCTCGCACAAAAAAATGGATAAAGCCTGTTGGGACGAAGTGGAAAAGTATATTAAACTCTTTTATGATAACGGTGACTTGACTTACGGTATAATGGGCTTTAAGAATAATGCCGAAAAGGGGTATGAATGGGTAAGAAATCCATATAAGATAGAAGATTTCGGTGATGATTATACTCCTATTAATTATTACAGAACTCCTGAGTATAAGCTGTTTACACAGGTTTACTCGCAGTGGTATAAAAAAGGATATATAAAGACTGATGTCGTAAATGCCGACAACAAAGAGGGGCAAAGATATGTGTCCGTCAAAGGCAGCGGAGGTTATTTGATAGGGAAAGGATATTTCCCGTCCGAGGCAGAAATTGAAGAAGCGGAAAAAATGGGAACGGAACCCTATGTTAGTGTGCCTTTCTGTGATTCACATTATATACCCTACGCGGCGGCAGCAACGGCTGTTGCAATTCCGTCAACCAGTGAAAATCCCGAAAGAGCGATTAAGCTTATTGAGCTTATGAATACCGAAAAAGGAAAGGATTTATATAATCTTTTGGTGTATGGTATAGAAGGCGAGCATTATAAAAAGGTAACGGACAATGAAATTATTCCGTGTGGATATGATTATACCGGTGTACCTACAAAATATACTGCCTACGGACAGTATAAATGGGTTGTTGGGAATACCTTTAATGCATATGAAATTTACGGAGATGATATAAGCCCTGCGCTTAAGAATGAATTTATTAAAAAGGTAAATGATGACGCTGTGCCATCAAAGCTGATGGGATTTACATTGGACACTACACCGATTAAAAATGAGCTTAAACAAATAGATGCTGTTGTTGAAGAGTATGTGCCGCTTTTAAATTCCGGTACTGCGGAAAACCCGGATGCTCTTTATAACGAATTTGTTGACAAGCTTATAAAGGCCGGTGATGATAATGTTACAGAAGAAATAGCAAGACAAATCAATGAATGGAAGGATTCGGAAAAAGAAGGGAGTTTGAAAAAATGAAAAAAAAGATTGCCGTAATACTTGCGGCTGCTTTATGTATGCAATCTACAGTATTTGCAAAAAAGAAATTTGACGGCTATACAGACATTGCAAACCATTGGTCAAAATCCATCGTTACTCGGCTTGACAGCTATGGTGTGATTTCGGGGTATGAGGACGGAACCTTTAAACCCGATACTAAAATAAGCGTTGCCGGTTTTTTGAAAATGATGGTTGTATCAATGGGCTATAAGGTTTCAAACGGAGAGATATATTGGGCATCGGAATATATAAACAAAGCAATTGAACTTGGTTTAATTGAAGAAAATGAATTTTATGATTACGATCTGCCGCTTGCAAGGACAGATATGGCAAGAATCGTTTCAAATGCTTTGGGAAATACCACATCGGCAGACGAATATGAAACAAAAGCAAGGATTTATGATTATGCCGAAATTAATGAGGAATACAAAGAGGATGTTTTGGTTGCTGTCGGCGAAAAAATTATTACCTGTTACGAAGACGGTTCTTTCAGACCGTACGAAAATGTTACAAGAGCACAGGCTTCTGCTATAATGGTAAGATTTATTGACCGTAACGGCGGAATTAAGCTCCCCGATATTTCAGGAAACGGTAATGCAGACGGAACAGGCATACAGTTTGCATCGGCTGCTGTCTATGTTGCCGCTAACGGCAATGACAGCGGTGACGGTTCAATTAATTCACCTTATGCTACAATAGGAAAAGCAAAAGACAGAGTTAGGGAGATGATTTCTTCCAATGCATTGCCCGAAGGAGGAGTTACGGTTTATTTGAGAGAAGGAACATACTATATGTATGACGGACTTGAATTTACCGCAGAAGATTCGGGAAAAGAAGGAAGTCCTGTAAATTATACAGCATATCCGGGTGAAAGCGTAACAATATCCGGTGAAAAACCAATTGAAAAAAGCTGGTTTGAACCGGCAAGTCAAGAGGCAAAGAGTAAACTGTACGATAAGGCAGCACAGGATAAGCTGCTTATGGTTGATCTGAAAGCCCATGGGATTACCGATTACGGAGAAATGAGCAGCAGGGGATACCACTACTTTAATACAGGAAGATATGCGCAGGCAGAACTCATTGTAAACGGCGAAAATCAAACCTTGGCAAGGTATCCGAACAATGAATCGATGTCAGTTCCTTCTGCAAATGTCGATTCAAAGAATATGGCATTTACTTACAACGATCCGAGAGTTTCAAAATGGAAAAATGAAAAGGATGTATATATTGTAGGTACAATTTCCATTAACTACGAAAACAATACATATCCCGTATCAAAGATTGATGCAACAGCAAGCAAATTATATGTTGAAACGGGAAGAATCAATACCTATTACACAAACGGATGGTTCTTCGGAGAAAACATAATGCCTGAAATAGATATGGAAGGCGAGTATTATATTGACAGAGATGAGGGTATATTATATTATTATCCTCCGGCTGATTTCTCCAACGGAAATTATACAATAGGGTTGTCAACACTTGAAAAGCCCATGTTTAATTTTAACGGTACTTCATATGTAAATATAAGCAATATGACCTTGGAAGGCGGAAGAGGTTACGCAATTTTAGGAACAAGCGAAGGCTACAAGATTCCGACTTACAAAGAATTTTTGATAAGTCAAAATTCAAATCTTGAAGGACCGTCATTTAATTGGGACAAGAGAACCGACACAAGCACAGTTTATCTCGGAGATCCGGACAGGTTTACCGATGCAGAAGTATTTCCGGGACATATATGGGACGGCTTTGTTGATGAGGGTAAAGGAGTAAATGCCATTACGGTTAAAAACTGTAATATATTCAATTTTGGTTCGGGTGGCTTGGTATTTAAAGGCGACAATGTTCAAATAGAGAATAACCATATTAAGAATATCGGCGGTACAGGATTGTATTTAAGAGGCGGAGATCTCGAAACTCTTACACCAAGCGGAAATACAATTATAAACAACAAAATTCACAGAGTAGGATATTTGCAAAAATCATATGTTCCGGCAATAGCTATGCACGGTGTTGCCATTCATGTTGCAAATAATGATATTTACGATGCACCGCATTGTATATTTAACTATCACGGCAATGATCATATTATAGAATTTAATAAAATTCATGACGCAGTTAAAGAATGTTTGGATATGGACGCAATCTATACAAGAAACGAATATATGCCACAGTGGAGAGGAAATATTATAAGAAATAACTATATTTACAATATGGGGATTTATCCGGTAGGAGAATATACGAAGCAATTAAATGTATCGGGTATCAGAACGGATAATTACGGTCATGCTTTGCAGATATACAACAATATTTTTGCAAATATAGGCTCTAATGACGCAAATAACGTTATTGCCGTAACCGCCCAGGGAAACAGAAATACATTAACAGGTAATATATTTGTTGACTGTAGTGCCACATTTCTCGGCTGGAATTCATATTCGGCAGGTGCAACATGGAATATGGACGATCCGACAGAAAAGGCAAGGGTTGAGCTTGCGGAAAAATATGCTGCAATCCCGATTTTTGCCGAAAAATATCCTGAACTTGCAACCTTTAGAAATGAATATTATAAATCGGTTGCAACAAATGTGTTCGATAAGAATCTTGTGGTAAATATCAAATTCGGATTAAGCAAAACCAACGGCGAAGTCAATAAATCGAGTACAAGAGGTGCTGCGGAACTTATTAAAGGTGATAACAACTATGTTGTTACAAAGGATCCGGGATTTGTAGATTATGCAGGCGGAGATTATACACTGAAGGATGACAGCGAAGTATTTACCGTAATACCCGATTTTGAAAAAATAGAGATGAGTAAAATCGGCAATAACGCTCCCGTAGGTCCGATTAATTAATGGCTGCTGAAATAATAAAAAAAAGCTGTCGCTATACGACATATAGACATTTTTTTGATTATTATGGTGCAAGTAGTTTTCTCATAAATGTAAAACTCCTTGCACCATGAATAAATATTTTGCTCTCAAAATATTTATTTCAGCAGACTTTATCAATGCGAATTGTGTAAAATCTTCGATTTTACACGAAAAATTTTGACAAAAGTCAAAATTTTTCTAAATGCGATTGAAAATCGCATTTATTCAATGAGCATTAATTAAGATTATCTTATTATGTTAATACGCAGGGATTTTGTGCTGTTGTACAAAATCCCTGGCTTTTTAATTTATATTATACAGAATTATTTTGTATTGACATAAATGCAAAAAAATGATAAAATATTTTTGAAATATACAAACGAAAAGGTATGATTGTTATGTATAGGGTTATTGTTGTTGATGACGAGCTTGTAATACGAAAAGGTGTATCGAGCATGATAAATGCCGAAATCGAGGATTTTACCTGTGTGGAATGTTTTAAGGACGGTATAGAGGTAATTGAATATTTACAGAATCACGACGCCGATGTTATAGTTTCCGATATTAGAATGATAAATGTTTCGGGGATTGAGCTTGCAAAATATGTATATGAAAACAAGTCGTATATTAAGGTTGTTTTATTAAGCGGATACAGCGATTTTGAATATGCAAAGGCTGCCGTAAAGTATCGTGTGACGGATTATATTTTAAAACCTACCGATTTTGATGAATTAAAAAGCGTATTTGACGGAATACGAAAAGAATTTTCAAATGACAGCGCTATGAAGGAAAGAAGAACTTTTAATGAAAGAATTCAGAAATTGTATTCGTATATAAAAGAAAACGACGCAAATTCTGCTCATGAAATGATTGATATTCTCTTTACAGAAATACCGAGAAACATAGATATATATATTTGTGATCTTTACGAAGCACTATACGAAAGATTATCAAACCATTCTAAAATAGTGCTGAAACCTTTCAGCTCAAAAGAATTACTGCATCAGGACACGGATGAAATTAAAAACATTGCTCACAGTCTTTTTGATGAATTATTTGCATTTTTTAACGGTGAAGATGATGAATTGTCCGAGAAAATAAAAAAATATATAGATGAGCATTTTTGTGACGACATTTCTCTTCAGTCGGTTGCGGATGCCGTAGCCTTGTCACCGGTGTATCTTTCAAGATTTTTCAAAAAAAATGTCGGCGCAAATTTCAGTGATTATATATTATCCCTGAGAATGGAAAAAGCAGGAGAACTGCTTTTAAAAAATAAGAAGGTTAATGATGTGAGTTTTGCCTGCGGATTTAATAATCCGGGATATTTTTCAAAGGTTTTTAAAAATTATTATAATTGTACGCCAAAGGAATTTGTAAGAAAATCAAGAAAATAAAGGAGAGAAAGTAATTGAAAAAGATAAATATATGGAAATATATTAAAAACTACAAGTTTGACAGTTTATTTTTCAGAAACCTTATTTTGATTTTGATTTTATTCTTTATTCCTTTTATAATCTTGAGTACTATGTATTATCAAAATGTCGAAAAAAATACAAGGGAGAGAACGGAGCTTGAAAACAGTTCGGAAATTAATAAAGTAAGAGATATTGCGGATACAATAATAAGTGAATTTGACGGTATGTGCAGCTATATAGCCGGCGACAGCAGCGTTCAAATGTTTATGTTAAATAATTGGTTCGTTAATTTCGACACGGGAACAAGCACCGATTTATTCCGAACAATAAATATGACTAAATATGTTTATTCATATGTGGATTCGATATACATATATTCGGAATACAACAATGCTGTTATAAATGAAAATAAAATGACGGAATTGAGTAAATTTGATGATTTGACATGGCTTGATGAATACAATAAAATAAATGAAAGGCGAGGAGTGACAATTCCTCGAAGCGAAGCAAATGTATATCCGCACATTATCTCTATAATTAAACCTATTTATGTTGATAACGAAAAAAAAGGAGCTATTATACTTAACTTGAACAGCTCAAAATTATACGGCTTTGCTGTGGGAAGTCAGAGCTATCTTGACAATGATAAAAGTATATTTCTTATTAACGATAAAAAGAAAATAATTATGACAAAGGAAGACGGATTATTCGGCAAAAAAATTTCAGAGGTTGATTTTCTTGCAGACATACAAGAGGATGTTAAAGGTTTAACAAGAAAAATTAATAATACAAGCTGTATTATTTCATCGGTTCCGTCAGAAAAATTTGACTTCTTTTATATAAATATTTCACCTGACACTGTTTATGTAAAAAAAATCCGAGAGGTGCGTATACAAATATTGAGTATAATACTGTTTATATTTTTCTTAAGTATTTTTATGACATATTTTGTGGCTGTATTTAATTATCGTCCGGTTACCGAAATAATTTCAATTATAGACGATCCCGAAAATGTAAAAAAATACGGAAACATGAACAAATATAACGAATTAAAATATATTTCCTCCGTTATTCTTGAAAGAAGCAAGGAAAGCGATATTATGCATAAGGAATTGGAGGATAAATTACAGCAGCTTAAAAAGACACAGCTGGATATGCTTCAGGCGCAGATTAATCCTCACTTTTTATATAATTCATTGGAAACAATTAACTGGATGGCAGTCGACCTGACAAAAAGCAACAATAATGTATCAAAGGCTGTAACCAATCTTGCAAAGTTCTTCAGATTTAATGTAAATAACGGTGATTACCTTATTACCATAAAAGAAGAAATGGAAAGAACACGTTATTATTTAAATATTCTGGAATTAAGATATGCGGATATGTTTTCAGTGGAATGGAATATCAGTGAAGATATTTCGGAATATATGATAGTAAAAATATGTTTGCAGCCTATCATCGAAAATGCTGTTAATCATGGTTTAAAACAAAAAAAGATAAGGGGAAGCTTATAATTTCCGGTATAAAAAAAGATGAATTTATTGATTTTTTTATTATTGATAACGGTGTTGGTATGAGTGATGAAAATGTTAAGAAGATAAACGAAAAATTGTCGGATATAAATTACACCGACGAAAATCATATAGGTCTTTATAATATAAATAAAAGAATTAAAATATTATTTGGAGAAAACTACGGTATTACCGTTAAATCGCAGCTAAACAAAGGAACAGAAATTACGGTAAAAATTCCTCAAGTCGATTTTTGATTAATTAATGATTTAAGCAGACTTTATCAATGCAAAATCTTTGATTTTACATGAAAAATTTTGATAACAGTCATAATTTTTCCAAATGCGATTGAAAATTGCATTTATTCAGTGAGCATTAATTATAATATGATGGATCGGCATTATAATTTTTGTCGGTTTTGAAAAGGTTACATCGTACCACATAAAAAGAGATACATAAAATATGTATCTCTTGATGTACAGGAGTATGAATGCCTATCAACCGTACCTCCACCGTCATACAAAAAAATTTAACTTATTAAATGTCCGGCAAAAGGAATATTAATCAGAAACTTTAAGACAAAGAAATTTTCTTGTATTTATGCATAAATAAAGTTTTGGGCAGAAATACTCGTAACACTGAATTACATTATACATTACATAATGAAGGTTGTCAATATATTTTGACTTTTGAATATAAACATTTGTTTAAACCGTATAAAAATGATATTTTTTTATAGTAGTTTAAGATATGAAAAAAGTAATTGGTTTGCATTTTTAACAGAATTATTTTTGCCGCAGTCAGGCGGAGAAACGGAGATAAACATGATAAATCAGATTATAAGAAGTGTAAAAAAAGAGGATGCACAAAAGCTTGCGGACATTTATGCGCCGTATGTAGAAAATACAGCGGTTTCTTTTGAATATAAAGCACCTTCGGCAAAAGAATTTGAAGGCAGAATTGAAAAAATCACAAAGAAGTATCCGTTTATAGTAATAGAGGAAAACTGTGATATAAAGGGATATGCTTATGCATCGGAATTTAAAAACAGAGAAGCTTATGACTTTTCGGTTGAACTTTCTGTTTATGTGGATGAAAAGGAAAAACATAAGGGATACGGGAGAATGTTGTATAATGAGATTGAAAAACGACTTAAAGAACAAAATATTTTAAATTTGTATGCCTGTATTGCTTATACCGAATGTGAGGACGAGTATCTTACCAACGACAGTATGAAATTTCATGAACATATGGGATTTAAATTAATAGGTACATTTCATAGCTGCGGATATAAATTTAACAGGTGGTACGATATGATTTGGATGGAAAAAATTATAGGGGAACATAACAGAATTTCTTCCGTAAAATGAGTAATCCGAGTGAATACAGATAAAAATTTGCTTTTTAATATTGACACAAATTATTTGCAGTGGTAAAATTATATATAGCTGCATGATAAAAAATTTCACCCGTACCCATAGTAGCGGGTGAAATTTTTCGATGTATAAGACAGCTTTTTGAAAGGAGTCATTGCAACAAAATGAAACCAAGACTTGAATATGTATTTCCGGGGATTTCTACTTCGGGAAGCAGTATAATAAATAATATTAAGCTTTCGAAAGCTAACAGAAGTATGGAAATAATATTGGATTCCGACATATCTGATTATGAGCTTGGCAAATTAGAGGATGAAATTAAGGATAAATTAAATCTTACATCGGTATTTATACGCACTCATAATGATATGATTCAGCAAAGGATATGGGCAAATGCAAATAATTATAATAAAGAATTTCAAGAGGAAATAGCTAAATCTTTGAAAATCAATCAAACATTAAATGATGAAAATAATAAAGAACGAAAAAAAGCTGTAATAAAAGAAATGATTTACGGTCGTTCAATTCGTGATTATTTAACGCCCATTTCAGAAATAACAGAGGAATCGGGATATGTTTGCTTTTACGGGGAGGTTATAGGGGTTGAATGTAAAGAGATAAAAAGTAAAAAGACCGAAAAAGAATTTTTTATCGCAAAATTCAGTGTTACTGATTTTCAAGATTCCATTACTGCACAGCTCTTTATTGAAAAAACCGAAAAAAAACTGGATGCAATAAAGAGTGTATCTGCAAGATTGAAAAAAGGAATGTATGTAACAGTACGCGGCAAAGCGCAGTACAGCGAATTTGATAAAGAAGTTACGGTAAGTGTTAATTCAATAGCTGAAGGCTATGAGCCTCCTCAAAGAATGGACAATGCAGAAGAAAAGCGAGTGGAGCTTCATTTACATACACAAATGTCTGCAATGGATGGTGTATCTTCTGCAAAGGATTTGATTAACAGAGCCGTTAAATGGGGACACAAAGCAATTGCTCTTACCGACCATGGAGTGGTACAGGCTTTCCCTGATGCCATGAAAGCGTCCGATTTAAATAAGAAAATTAAAGTATTATACGGAATGGAAGGTTATTTAATTGATGACAGCTTGAAAATTATGTACAATTCAAAAGGCGGTGACATAAAAAGTTCATTTGTTGTTTTTGATATTGAAACAACGGGTATTAATGAGGATATATGCGGTATTACCGAAATAGGAGCGGTGAAAATAGAAAATGGGCGTATTACAGATTATTTTTCTACCTTCGTTAATCCGCAAATGCCTATTCCGAAAAATATACAGGAGCTGACAGGTATTACCGACAATATGGTAAAAGACGCACCGACAGAGCGTGAAATTACACCCAAATTTCTTGAATTTTCAAAAGGTTGTGTTCTCGTTGCACATAATGCCATGTTTGATACGGGATTTATAAGAAAAAATGCTAAAGAGTGTAATCTTGAGTTTGATTTTCCCATATTAGATACATTGATGCTTGCAAGATGTCTTTATCCTAACCTCAACAATCATAAATTAAATACTTTGACCAAGCATTTGAATATTATGCTCGAAAATCATCATAGAGCGGTTGACGACGCTAAGGCGACTGCCGATATTTTTATAAAAATGATTGAGGAACTGGAAAATATGTCAATTACGGAGCTTGACGAATTAAATTCCTCCTTTGATCTTTCACAGGCTGTAAAAAAGAACAAAGCATATCATATAATAATTCTTGCAAAAAATACAACAGGTGTGAGAAATCTGTATGAAATGGTTACGGCTTCACAGCTTAAATACTTTCACAGAACGCCGAGAATACCGAAGTCCCTGCTTGCCGAAAAAAGAGAAGGTCTTATTATCGGTTCTGCGTGTGAAGCGGGAGAACTGTTTCGGGCTGTTGTAGAAAACAGCAGCAAAGAAAAAATACATAGGATTGTGGAGTTTTATGATTACCTTGAGATACAGCCTATCGGGAATAATGCTTATATGAAAAGAGAAAAAGACTTTCCCGATGTCAATACAGACGAGGATTTGCAGAATTTAAACCGAAAAATTGTAGAACTCGGAAAAATGTATAATAAACCCGTATGCGCTACCTGTGACGTTCATTTTTTGGATCCTGAGGGTGCAAATTACAGGAAAATACTTATGTATTATAAGGGCTTTAAAGATGCTGTTGACCAGGCACCGCTCTTTTTCAGAACAACCGAAGAGATGCTTGAAGAATTTTCATATTTGGGAAAGGAAAAAGCATATGAGGTTGTTGTAAAAAATACTAATATGATTGCAGATATGATTGATGATGTACGGCCTATTCCGCCTACAAAATGCCCTCCGGAAATTGAGGGCGCACAGGAGGATATTATTAATGACTCATTCAGAAAGGCGTGCGCCATATACGGCGATCCGCTTCCGCCGCTCGTTAAGGAACGACTTGATAAGGAGCTTCATTCAATTACAACATACGGATTTTCCGTTATGTACAAAATAGCGCAGGAGCTTGTAAGAAAATCATTAAGTGACGGTTACCTTGTTGGATCAAGGGGTTCGGTCGGCTCATCCTTTGTGGCATTTTTGTCAGATATAACGGAAGTTAATTCTCTGCCGTGTCATTATATTTGTCCAAACTGCAAAAATGTCGAGTTTATAGAAAATGAAACAGGTATGTCGGGGTGTGATTTGCCTGACAAAATCTGTCCTGTCTGCGGAACAAAATACAAAAAAGACGGACATGATATTCCGTTTGAAACTTTTTTGGGATTTAAGGGGGATAAAGAACCTGATATTGACCTTAATTTTTCCGGTTCGTATCAGCCTGTAATACATAAGTATACAGAAACATTTTTCGGCGAGGGATTTGTTTTCAGAGCGGGAACAATCGGAACCGTTGCGGAAAAAACAGCATTCGGATATGTAAAAAAATTTGCAGAGGAAAACGGACTTAAAATAAGAACTGCCGAAATGAACAGACTTGCCGCCGGCTGTGTAGGAGTTAAAAGAACAAGCGGACAGCATCCCGGTGGTATTATTGTTGTACCTCACAGAAACGATATACATGAGTTTTGTCCTGTTCAGCATCCGGCAGACGATCCAAACTCCGATATAATAACTACGCACTTTGATTATCACTCAATCGATCAGAATTTGCTGAAGCTTGACGAACTCGGTCATGATGATCCTACGGTTATTAAAATGCTCCAGGATTTAACGGAACTGGATCCTCAGACTATTCCGCTTGACGATGAAGACACTTTAAGCTTGTTTACTTCAAATAAAGCGTTAAAAATAATGGAGGGTGAAGACATCGGAACAAATCTCGGAACTTACGGTATTCCGGAATTCGGAACAAAATTTGTTCGCCAGATGCTTGAGGATACAAAGCCTAAAACCTTTTCCGAGCTTGTAAGAATTTCGGGACTTTCACACGGAACAGATGTATGGCTTAATAATGCGCAAACCTTAATTCAGCAGGGAATATGTGACCTTTCTCACTCTATATGTACCCGTGACGATATAATGTTATATCTTATTTCCATGGGAGTTGAAGCCGGACATTCCTTTAAAATAATGGAAAGCGTCAGAAAGGGAAAAGGTCTTAAACCTGAAGATGAAGAAGCAATGCTTGCGGCAGGTGTTCCTGACTGGTATATTGATTCCTGTAAAAAAATAAAGTATATGTTTCCAAAGGCTCATGCTGTTGCCTATGTTACAATGGCATTCAGAGTTGCATATTATAAGGTTCATTATCCACAGGCTTTTTATATTGCATATTTCAGTGTAAGAGCAGATGATTTTGACGCGTCAACAATGGCTTTTGGACTTGATGTTGCAAAACAAGCCATGCAGGATTTAATAGAAAAGAAAAAAAACAATACAATATCTCCCAAGGAGGAAAACGTTATACCTATTTTGGAAATTTGCATAGAGATGTATTCAAGGGGATTGAATTTTGCGCCTATAGATTTGTATAAATCTCATGCCGTGAATTTTATTCCGTGTGAAGAAGGTATTCGCCCTCCTCTTAACGCAATTCCGGGTTTGGGAGAAAATGTTGCAAGAAGTATTCAGGAAGCTCGCGAAAGTGCTCCGTTTAAAACAATTGATGACTTAAAAAAACGTACCACAGCAACGCGTACCAATATAGAAATTATGCAGCAGTTCCATTGTCTTGATGATCTTCCGGAATCGGATCAGGTTACAATATTCGATATATAATGCTCACTGAATAAATGTGATTTTCAATCGCATTTAGAAAAATTATGACTATTGTCAAAATTTTTCGTGTAAAATCAATTTTTTACACAGTTCGCATTGATAAAACCTGCTGAAATAAATATTTTGGTAGCAAAATATTTATTAATGGTGCAAGGTTTTTTTGCAAAAACGCACAAACCCCTTGCACCCGAACAATTATCTTATGTACTGACCGCCGTTTACATCCAGAGTAACGCCGGTAATATATTTTGCTTCATCGCTTGATAAAAATACTGCGGCAGTTCCTATATCTTCAAGATGACCTATGCCCAAAGGAATTGAGTCTTCAATTTGCTTTATTCCTTTTTCGCCGTGAATTTTAACCAACAAGTCGGTTTTAACGATTCCCGGAGCAATTGCATTTACCGTAATTCCGTAAGGAGCGGCAGTTCGTGCAAGGGTTTTTGTAAGACCGATTTGCCCTGCTTTGCTTGCCGCATAATGAGCGTGTCCTTTAAGGGCTCCCTGATGTGCAACAATTGAAGTCATAAAAATAATTCTTCCGTTTCTTTGTTCCCTCATTATTTCCATTGCCTGTTTGGAACATAAATATCCGCTTGTAAGATTGGTATTTAAAAGGCTTTCCCAGCTGTCGAGGGTTATATCAAATATATCCTCGCTTTTTGAAGTGCCGGCGTTGTTTATTAAAATATCAAGTCTGCCGAATTTGGCTTTTATTTCGTCGAACATTTCGATAACCTGATCTTCCTTTGAAACATCTGCCTTTATTTTAATAACTTTTCTTCCGAGAGCTGTTATTTCTCTTTCGGTTTTATCCGCACCGGCATCATCACTTCTGTAATTAATAATTATGTCCGCACCGGCTTTTGCAAGAGTTATGGCGACACCTTGTCCCAATCCGCCCGATGCACCCGTCACCAATGCAACCTTATTTGATAAATCAAACATTTTAATCACCACATCCTTAATTGTACATATAAAAATCTCTTACCGTTTTAAGTAATGCCCACTGAATAAATGCGATTTTCATTCGCATTTAGAAAAATTATGACTATTGTCAAAATTTTTCATGTAAAATCAAAGATTTTACATAGTTCACATTGATAAAGGCTGCTGAAATAAATATCAGCCTTTGTTCTGCTGCCTATAAGCTTTTGGGGACATATAACAGCTGCTTTTGAAAACATTTGAAAAATAGTTGCTTTCGGTAAATCCCACCTTTTCTGAAATTTCTTTTACACTCAAATCTGTATTGCTCAAAAGCTCCTTTGCCTTTTTTATTCTAAGCTCGTTTATATATTGGCTGACGCTTTTGTTTGTCAGCTTTTTAAAGGTATGATTAATATATGATTCACTGCAATAGCAATGCCTTGAAATATCGCAAACACTAATATTTTTTGTGTAATTCAATGTAATATACGCAATAATTTCCGAATAGATATTTTTTTTAAGCTCCTGTCTTATGTCATATCCGCTCATGTATTCCGCAAGTATGTCCGCTGCCATTTTAAACATTGTCTTTACTTTGCGCACGCTAAGCTCCGTTTTCTTCATTTTCTTCAGATATGCACTCATCTTTTCTGAATCCATTCCGTAAATACGTCTGTTTCTTTCGGCTCTTTTCATACTTTTTTCATAGTCGGAGCAAAAACCCCCGACACATATAAACCCGTATACAATATTATCCTTTCGAATAGGGACAATAAATTCCTCCATTCCGCAATAGGACATACCGTAGAAAACCTCCGAACCGCATTTTTTTAAAATTATATTTTGCTGTTTTTGACAGCGAAGCGCCATTTCTTGATTTGATTTTACACAGCCGCAAAATTTACTGCAATGGGAATTGAATCTGCCTATTTCCAAAAAATGTTCTTTAAAAAATCCCTTGCAGTATATTGTATGAAAAGAAATATTTACATTAAACGTCTTTTCCGCCAATTCGAAAAAATCCATTATATCGGCAATACTCGTATCCATTTTATCACCTTGCAGTATTTTATATTTTTTTTGCTTGATTTTATATTGATTTACTATTTATTTATGTTATAATTATAGCATAAATATACCGATTTGTAAAGGTTAAATATATACGCAAAAGATATACTGTAAGTAAAAATATAACTCACCGATTATTTGTATTTGCAGCGTGTGCCGCATTAAAGCGGCAGATTGGAGGATCATTATGAAAAAGATAGAATATTCTGCACAGTTTTGTGTAGTCGGCGGAGGTCTTGCCGGTCTTTGCGCAGCGATTTCGGCTGCGCGTCACGGAGTAAAAACCGTATTAATGCATGACAGAAGTGTTCTCGGCGGTAATGCGTCAAGCGAAATAAGAATGTGGGTATGTGGTGCTCACGGAGAGGATAACAGAGAAACAGGTATTATTGAAGAAATTCAGCTCGAAAACTTTTATCAGAATCCCGCTCATAAATACTCTATTTGGGACAGCGTACTTTATGAAAAGGCAATTCTCGAACCCAATTTGAAGCTTATACTGAATTGCACCTGTTTACACGCCGAAACCGAAAATAATAACATTAAAAGCGTAACAGGGTGGCAGTTGAATTCTCAAACCTTTTATACTGTCACGGCGGATTATTTTGCTGATTGCTCCGGGGATTCAATTCTTGCGCCCCTTACCGGTGCGGAATATATGTACGGAAGAGAAGCAAAATCTGAATTTAATGAAACAATACCGCCTGATGTTGCAGACAAAAAAACAATGGGTATGAGCTGTCTGTTTCAGATAAGGGAAACAGATCACAAAACAACCTTCACTCCTCCCTCATGGGCATATACATATGAAACAGACGATGATCTGCCTATGGCATCTCATGACAAAAACACCAACTTTTGGTGGATTGAGTTGGGCGGAACAAAGGACTGCATACATGACACAGACGAATGTCGTGACGAGCTTTTAAAGATAGTTTACGGCGTTTGGGATCATATGAAAAATAAGGGCGACCATGACGTTGATAATTGGGAGCTTGAATGGATAGGCTTTTTACCGGGCAAAAGAGAAAGCCGCCGTTATAAGGGCGCTCACATAATCACTCAAAACGATGTTGAAGCCGGAGGGAAGTTTGACGATACCGTTGCATATGCCGGCTGGACCATGGACGATCATTTTCCTGAAGGTTTTTATTACAAAGGCGGACACCCCACAATATATCATCCCGCTCCCTCTCCTTGGGGCATAGGCTTTAAGAGCCTTTATTCATGCAACATAAAAAATCTGCTCTTTGCCGGAAGAAACATAAGCGTAACTCATGCGGCATTAAGCTCCTGCCGTGTTATGGCAACCTGCGCACTGTTAGGTCAGGCTGTCGGAACAGCAGTTGCGGTAATGGAGGAGGACAGTTCCGTTCCCGAAACAATAGATACCGACAAGCTTCAAAATTATCTTATGGATGACGACTGCTATATTCCCGGAAAACAAAGAAAGATATCGCCGCTTTCAAAAAAAGCTGTTTGCTCTGCTCCTATTGTTATGAACGGCTTTGAAAGAAAAAAGGAAAATATGTGGTGTTCGGAAAAGGCAGAAGCTATAGAATATACCTTCTCCCAACCGGAATTTGTGAGCAAGATAAGACTTGTGTTTGACAGCGATCTTAACAGAGATTATCAAAATATGCCATGTAACTATAAGCTTTATGAAAAATCCTTCGTTCTGCCGTCCACACTTATAACGGAATACAAAATAGAGATTACCGATGAAAAGGGTAATATAAATGTGCTTTCGGTTGAAAACAATCATCAAAGATTTGTTATGCACGAAGTAAATCAAAAAGCCGTATCTTTTAAATTTATTCCGATTAAAACCAACGGAAGCCGCACATATAATCTATTTGATTTTGAATTAATTTAATTTTTGTAAAAGCTGAGGCTGTTGCATAAAAAAGAACATAGGGGCTGATTGATTTTAGATGCAGAACGGACAGAACACACCCGAAGGCGTACTTTGTGTACTCCGAGTGGTGTGTTCTGTTCGTAGACGTATGGTTTTATGCCATACGTCAATCTGCGCTAAAAGCAACAGCCCCTTGCTTATACATTTTCAATCTGCCAGTCAATAGCTCTTTCATTAAGCGATTCCAATATTTCATTTGCTTTTTTAAAGTGTCCGCAGCCGAAAAAACCTCTTGACGCCGAAAGAGGACTTGGGTGTGCCGCAGTCAGCACATAATGAGATGGATTTGTTATAAGCGCTTTCTTTTCCTTGGCATTATTACCCCAAAGCAGAAAGATTATCGGTTTTTCTCTTTTGTTTAAAATCTCAATTATTTTGCTTGTAAATATTTCCCAGCCTTTATTTCTATGGGAATTGGCAACACCCTCACGAACGGTCAGAGATGAATTTAAAAGCATAACACCTTGTCTTGCCCATTTTTCAAGATAACCGTTATTCGGTATGTACAATCCCAGCTCATTGTGAAGCTCCTTATACATATTCTGCAAAGACGGAGGAATATCCACTCCCACCTTAACCGAAAAGGCAAGCCCATGCGCCTGATTTACCTCATGATACGGATCCTGACCCAAAATCACGACCTTTGTATCTTGGTATGACGTCCATTTCAGCGCATTATATATATCATACATATCGGGATATACGGTATGATGCTGATATTCATATTTAAGAAAACCTCTTAACTTTATGTAATATTCCTTTGAAAACTCATCTTTCAGCAACTCGTCCCAATCATTTCCCATGTTTACCATCTAATTCACTTCCAATCTATACAAATAAATCTGCGGAAATTTTTTCCGCAGATTTATTAAATTATATTATTGTTCTTCAATCTCGTAACCTTCAAGCGTAATGTTAACATCCTTGTACATTGACATACCTGTTCCTGCCGGAATAAGCTTACCTATGATAACATTCTCTTTCAATCCGAGCAGCGGATCAACCTTACCTTTGATAGCAGCGTCTGTAAGAACCTTTGTAGTTTCTTGGAAGGACGCAGCAGACAGGAAGGAGTCGGTAGCAAGAGATGCCTTTGTGATACCAAGCAAAACAGGAGATGATGTAGCGTGCTCTCCGCCGCCGTTCTCATCAAGCTTCTTATTTGCGTCTTCAAGCTCAAATTTATCAACAAGAGAGCCTATCAGCAAGTCGGTATCGCCTGCGGATTCAACTCTGACCTTTCTTAGCATCTGCCTTGTGATAATCTCAACGTGCTTGTCGTTAATATCAACACCCTGCATACGATAGGTTTTCTGAACCTCTCGTGTTATATAATCCTGAACCGCCTGTGAACCGTTGATTCTTAAAATATCGTTCGGATATATTGAACCGTGTGTCAAAGGCTGTCCCTGTTCTATTATTTCACCGTCGGCAACCTTTATGGTTGAATCATAAGGTATCATATAAGTTCTTGAATCGCCTATTTCATCATTTGAAACGGTAATTTCACGTTTGCGTGAATTTGCGGTATTTACCGATACTCTTCCGCCAATTTCCGAAATTATTGCAAGACCTTTAGGACGCCTTGCCTCGAACAATTCCTCGACACGAGGCAAACCTTGCGTAACGTCTGCGCCGCCTGCAACACCGCCGGCATGGAATGTTCTCATTGTAAGCTGAGTACCAGGCTCACCGATAGACTGTGCGGCAATAATACCGACAGTTTCACCGATATTAACAAGCTCACCTGTCGCAAGGTTACGTCCGTAACACTTAGCACATACTCCGACTCTTGCCTTACAGGTAAGAACGCTTCTGATATGAACCTTTTCAACACCTGAAGCAATAATCTTATCGGCGGTTTTTTCATCGATCATGCTGTTTGCATCAGCCTTTGCAATTATTTCTCCTGTATTAGGATCCACAACATCGGTCATAAGGATTCGTCCGATAATTCTGTCTCTTAACGGCTCGATTACTTCGTTGCCGTCCATAACAGCCGATACCCAGTGACCTTCGGTGTCGCCGCAGTCATTTTCACGAACAATTACATCCTGCGATACGTCAACAAGACGACGGGTTAAGTAACCCGAATCGGCTGTTCTTAAGGCTGTATCTGTATTACCCTTACGAGCACCGTGAGATGAAATGAAGTATTCCAAAACGTTAAGACCTTCACGGAAGTTTGCACGAATAGGAATTTCAACGGCACGTCCCTGGGTATCCGCCATAAGACCACGCATACCTGCAAGCTGTCTTATCTGGTTAACGCTACCTCTCGCACCCGAATCAGCCATCATGAATATAGGATTGAACTGATCCATGTGCTGCATCATGTCCTCTGTAACCTTATCTGTGGTAGCACCCCATATTTTGATTACTTCGTTATATCTTTCTTCATCGGTCAATAAACCTCTTCTGAACTTCTTTACTATCTCATCTATCTGCGCCTGTGCGTCTGCAAGCAATTTGGCTTTATTATCGGAAATTTCAATATCCGATACCGAAACGGTTATAGCTCCCTTAGTTGAATACTTGTAGCCTGTAGCCTTAATCAAGTCAAGCACTTCGGCGGTTTTGGTCGTTCCGTGAACTCTGATACATCTGTCTATAATATTACCCAATTGCTTTTTCTTGACAATTTCGTTTATTTCAAGATCACATACCGTATCGGGATTTTTTCTGTCTACGAATCCGAGATTTTGAGGAATATTTTCATTGAAAATAATTCTTCCCACGGTAGCGTCAATAACACCCTCGTAATGCTCTCCTCTTATATCCTTGGATACGCATACACGAATCGGGGTATGCAAACCGAGCATATTGTTTGCATAAGCAAGAAGTGCTTCGTCAGGACTTAAATAGGTGTGCGGTCTCCAGTTTTCGCTGTCTGTTCCAGGATAATTCTTTCCGCCCATTTCATCATCTTTAATTATTGTAAGATAGTAGCATCCCAAAATCATGTCCTGTGTAGGAACAGTTACGGGAGCACCGTCCTGCGGTTTCAAAAGGTTGTTTGCGGAAAGCATCAAAAATCTTGCTTCTGCCTGTGCTTCCGGTGACAAAGGAACGTGAACGGCCATCTGGTCACCGTCAAAGTCGGCGTTATATGCCGTACATACCAACGGATGCAGCTTAAGCGCACGTCCTTCAACAAGCTTCGGCTCAAATGCCTGAATACCCAGTCTGTGAAGCGTAGGCGCACGGTTCAAAAGTACCGGATGCTCCTTAATAACATCTTCAAGTACCTCCCATACCTCAGGCTTTACACGCTCAACCATTCTTTTTGCACTCTTTATGTTAGGCGCAAGACCGCGCGCAACAAGCTCTTTCATAACAAAAGGCTTAAACAGCTCAATTGCCATTTCCTTAGGCAAGCCGCACTGATATATCTTCATTTCCGGTCCTACAACGATAACCGAACGTCCCGAATAGTCAACACGCTTACCCAAAAGGTTCTGACGGAAACGTCCCTGCTTACCCTTTAACAGGTCGGACAAAGATTTCAAGGCTCTGTTTCCGGGACCTGTTACCGTTCTTCCTCTTCTTCCGTTATTGATAAGTGCGTCAACCGCCTCTTGGAGCATTCTCTTTTCGTTTCTTATAATAAGATCGGGAGCTCCCAGCTCAAGAAGTCTTTTCAATCTGTTGTTTCTGTTAATAACACGTCTGTATAAATCATTCAGATCGCTTGTGGCAAATCTTCCGCCATCCAACTGTACCATAGGTCTTAATTCCGGAGGAATAACCGGCACAACGGTCAGAATCATCCATTCGGGACGGTTTCCCGAAAGTCTGAATGCTTCTATAATTTCAAGACGCTTTATAATTCTTGCTTTCTTTTGTCCCGTTGCCTCTTCAAGCTCTGCCTTCAATTCCTTTGAAAGCCCTTCGAGATCTATATTTTTAAGCAATTCCAATATAGATTCCGCACCCATTCCGGCTTTGAACTTATCGCCGTATTTTTCATAGGCTTCACGATATTCTTTTTCGGTCAGAATCTGATTTGGCAGTAAATTACTGCTTCCCACATCGGTTACAATGTATGAGGCAAAATAAAGAACCTTTTCCAAGTGTCGGGGAGATATATCAAGAATAAGTCCCAATGCCGACGGAACACCTTTGAAATACCATATGTGAGATACGGGAGTAGCAAGCTCAATGTGTCCCATTCTCTCACGTCTGACCTTTGCTTTTGTAATTTCAACACCGCAGCGTTCGCATACAATGCCCTTATGTCTTATCTTTTTGTACTTTCCGCAGTGACATTCCCAGTCCTTTGTAGGTCCGAAAATCTTTTCGCAGAACAAACCGTCTCTTTCGGGCTTTAAAGTACGGTAATTTATTGTTTCAGGCTTTTTTACTTCACCATATGACCATCCTCTGATTGTTTCCGGTGAGGCTAAACCAATTTTTATTGCTTCAAAGCTATTCTTAAAATTCACTATTTAACCCTCCATTTTACATATCATCTTCCGAGAAGGATTCATCATTATCGTCATACAAATTATCAAGTACGTCTACCAAAGACAAATCACTGTCGTCATCATCAGCATATGAATCATCACTCCATGAGCTGTCGTCATCGAAATCCACATCGTCAATATCGGAATCATCAACATCATCGATTATCATATCATCGCCCATTTCCTTTTCATCGGCAACGATTTCTGTTCCTACACTCTCATCGATTCTGTCATCATCGTCGTCATCATCGGTATTAATATCTATTTCCTCGCCGTTTCCGTCTAAAATCTTAATATCAAGAGCCAGTGACTGCAATTCCTTAACCAATACCTTAAAGGATTCCGGAATACTTGAATTAGGAATATTTTCACCCTTGACGATAGCCTCGTATGTCTTAACACGTCCGACAACATCGTCCGACTTAACTGTAAGAATTTCCTGAAGAGTATAAGCTGCGCCGTAACCCTCAAGAGCCCAAACTTCCATTTCTCCGAAACGCTGTCCGCCGAACTGAGCTTTACCGCCGAGAGGCTGCTGCGTTACCAAAGAGTAAGGTCCTGTAGAACGAGCGTGAATCTTATCGTCAACCAAGTGGTCGAGCTTCAGATAATACATTACTCCTACCGTAACTGTATTATCAAACTTTTCACCTGTTCTTCCGTCATAAACAACCGACTTAAAGGATTTATCAAGTCCTGCCAGCTCAAAAGCCTGCAACAGGTCGTCATCTCTCGCACCGTCAAATACCGGAGTTGCAACCTTTAAGAATTTTCCCTCGGGCAACTTATCCTTTGCGTCGAGTATAACCTTTTTAAATGCTTCATCAACCTGCATTGACTCAAGCTCCTGTCTTGTCTTCAAGCTGAGTGTTCTGTATGCGTAACCCAAGTGCATTTCAAGTACCTGTCCGATATTCATACGGGAAGGAACGCCCAAAGGATTCAGAACTATCTGAAGCGGTGTACCGTCCTCCAAGAACGGCATATCCTCCTGCGGCAATACTCTTGAAACAACACCCTTGTTTCCGTGACGTCCCGCCATCTTGTCACCGACAGAGATTTTACGCTTTTGAGCGATATAACATCTTACAACCTGATTAACGCCTGCCGGAACTTCATCTCCGTTTTCTCTTGTAAATATCTTAACATCAACAATTATACCGTTTTCACCGTGAGGAACTCTTAAGGAAGTATCTCTTACCTCTCTTGCCTTTTCACCGAAGATGGCACGAAGAAGTCTTTCCTCGGCGGTAAGCTCTGTTTCACCCTTAGGAGTAACCTTACCTACCAATATATCTCCGGCATGAACCTCAGCGCCTATTCTGATAACACCCATATCGTCAAGGTCTTTTAAAGCGTCCTCCGATACGTTCGGAATATCTCTTGTTATTTCTTCCGGTCCGAGCTTTGTATCTCTCGATTCGCACTCATATTCCTCAATATGAATGGAGGTGAACACGTCATGCTTAACCAATTCTTCACTGATTAAAACAGCGTCCTCGTAGTTATAACCCTCCCAGGTCATAAATCCTATCAATATATTCTTACCCAAAGCAAGCTCGCCGTTATCCATAGCCGGTCCGTCTGCGATAATATCGCCTTTTGAAACTCTCTCGCCCACTTCAACAATAGGATGCTGATTAATACAGGTAGACTGATTGGAGCGAGTGAATTTTATAAGCTTATGCTTATGCTTGATTCCTGTCTGCAAGCCTTTTATAACAATTTCATCTGCGGCAACCTTCTCAACGATACCGTCCTCTCTTGCAAGAACAGCCGAACCTGAGTCCTTTGCCACCTTATATTCCATACCCGTTCCTACAATCGGTGAATCGGTTGTTAAAAGAGGAACTGCCTGACACTGCATGTTTGATCCCATCAGCGCACGGTTAGCGTCATCGTTTTCAAGGAACGGAATACAAGCCGTAACCGCCGAAACAAGCTGTCTCGGAGAAACGTCCATGTAATCTATTCTGCTTCCCGGTACCTCGAGTATTTCTTCACGATAACGTGCGGATACTCTCTTATCCAGGAAATATCCCTCATCATCAAGAGGCTCGTTTGCCTGTGCGATAATGTATTCGTCCTCCACGTCTGCCGTCATGTATACAATTTCATCTGTAACTCTTCCGGTTTCCTTGTCAACCTTTCTGTACGGAGCTTCGATAAATCCGTATTCATTTATTCTTGCAAAGGTTGCAAGCGAGGTTATAAGACCGATGTTAGGTCCTTCAGGCGTTTCTATAGGACACATACGTCCGTAGTGCGAATAGTGAACGTCACGCACTTCGAATCCGGCTCTTTCTCTCGACAAACCGCCCGGTCCAAGTGCTGAAATTCTTCTCTTGTGACGAAGCTCTGCCAGCGGATTTGGCTGATCCATGAACTGCGACAGCTGTGATGAACCGAAAAACTCATTTATGGTAGCGATAATAGGTCTGATATTAATAAGAGTCTGCGGCGTGATGATTTCGGATTCCTGAATTGTCATTCTTTCACGAACCGTTCTTTCCATTCTTGCAAGACCGATTCTGAACTGATTCTGAAGCAATTCGCCCACGCAGCGCAGTCTTCTGTTTCCGAGGTGATCTATATCATCATATGAACCTATTCCGTATGCAAGATTCAGTATATAGTTAATGGAAGCGAATATATCCTCTTTTGTTATATGCTTCGGGCTTAACTCGTCAATTCTGTATAATATCTGTTCTTTTCTTTCCTCATCGGATTCGTAATTTTCGAGGATTTCTTCAAGTACGGGCAAATATACCTTATCGTAAGGAATGTCCGAAACGTCAAAATCAACATATTCCGTTAACGGAACCATTTTGTTTGAGAATACCTTTACAGCAGTTTCGTCGGTTGCTATCATAATAAGGTTTACACCGTTATTTTCAAAGGCAAGCGCCATATCGTAGCTTATTCCGTCCCCTGCCTTTGCAAGAATTTCTCCCGTAAGAGGGCTTACTACATCCTCTGCCAGTGTCTTTCCCACAACTCTTTGCGTAAAGCTTAATTTTTTATTGAATTTGTATCTTCCGACCTTTGCCAAATCATATCGCTTAGGATCAAAGAACATATTGGTAATCAGCGACTCGGCGCTTTCAACATTCAAAGGCTCGCCCGGACGCAGACGCTTATAAATCTCCAAAAGCGCTTCTTCACGGGTTTTTGTGAAATCCTTTTCAAAGGTAGCGGTAAATCTCGGATCTTCACCGAAAAATTCCTCTATCTGTGCGTTTGTTTCAAGTCCCAGTGCACGGATTAATACGGTTACCGGAATCTTTCTCGTTCTGTCGATATGCACGGAGAATACGTCCATTGAGTCGGTTTCATATTCAAGCCATGCACCGCGATAAGGTATTACCTGCGAATTGTATAGCTTTTTACCGGTCTTGTCCCTCTCAAATCCGTAATAGATTCCCGGAGAACGTACCAGCTGACTGACAATAACACGTTCGGCACCGTTTATAATAAAGGTACCCTGTTCCGTCATAAGAGGGAAATCACCCATAAATATTTCCTGCTCTTTTATTTCTCCCGTTTCGGAATTGATAAGTCTTACTCCCACTCTGAGCGGAGCCGCATACTTTGCGTCTCTTTCCTTGCACTCCTCAACCGAATATTTAGGATTGTAGTCCAAAGTAGGCTCAAAGAACTCCAGTTCCAAATGACCTGCATGGTCTTTTATCGGGGAAATGTCATGAAAAACTTCGGCAAGTCCCTCATTTAAAAACCAATTGTAAGAGTTTTTCTGAACCTCAATAAGGTTTGGCATATCCAATACCTCATTGATTTTCGAATAGCTGAGCCGAGTATTTTTTCCTACCTGCACCTCATGCAACATTCATTGATCACCTCATCCAAATTTTTAAATACAACTCTTTTTTCCTTTGGTAAAATAAAATTATTTTGCTATTGATTTTTCAATATTTTTATGTTATAATATTGAATGATAACAGCAGAAAAGGATAAAAAGCCCATATTAATACTATTATATAATATCATATGATAACACATTTCTTTTTTCCTGTCAAGAGGATTTTGAAATTTTTTTACATTTTTTATTATATAATGGTTACTGTTCACCTATACGGATAAATTATTGTTTATCACTATGTGTTGGCAGCATTATTTTCAAAAAAGCTAAACAATTCAACTAAACTTCCTTGACTGTTGTCTGAAAAAGAACGCAAAACTTGAACCGCCCAACCAAAGAGCATAGTCTAAAGGGGGCAGTGCATTATGCGAGTTGCGCAACTGCAAAGCAGTTGGCGCGTGTTTGAGCTATAGAATACTGATACGGGTGTGAAACCCAAAAGGGGATACATAAGGGGAACACCTTA
>JAXEIW010000085.1:0-27113 GCA_034101885.1 Clostridia bacterium
AATAATGGTTTGTTCAATTATACTTCTTCTTTCAACAGCGAGCATTAAAATCTCCCTTTCTCCGGCACATATGCTCGGAAAAATATTTTAAATAATGACTGCTGAACAATTATGAAATGCAGCCGCATAGCGGCTTACAAGCGTTTCAGAATTGTTTAGGTGCAAGGGCTTTGTGCGTTTTTGCAAAAAACCTTGCACCATGAATAAATATTTTGCTCTCAAAATATTTATTTCAGCAGACTTTATCAATGCGAACTGTGTAAAATCTTTGATTTTACATGAAAAATTTTGACAATAGTCATAATTTTTCTAAATGCGATTGAAAATCGCATTTATTCAGTGAGCATTAAATAAAGGGTGTTCGGTACATATTAAATTGTTGTTATTATCCAATAATTTTATGCGTAGTTAATTAAAGAACGGCTTCCCATAATTCGGGGTGGGGATTTGCTATTACCTCGGTGTTAATTAAAACTCCGGTTTTTGCGGCAATTGCAGCACCTGCTTCAACCGCTGCCTGAACATCAGCCACATTTCCTGTCATTGTAACAAAGCATTTTCCGGCCATTCCTCTTGCCACTCTGACTTCGATAAGCGAAACAACGGCAGCCTTAACCGCTGCATCTGCGGCTTCTATTGCTGAAGCTGCGGTAAAGGTTTCCACTATTCCGAGAGCCTTTTTTTCTTTTACTACCGCAGTACCGCACATAGCCTCAAAAACCTGTTCTCCCAAATTTCCTATTACAAATTTATCAATCAGTGAATCCTCGCTGATCATTGCGGCTCTTTCAACTGCCGACTGTATAGCCGATAATTCGCCGCCTATTACTGTCACAAATTTTCCCGGACATACCGAACCCGATTGAATCAGAGTAATGCCTGCGCTTTTTAACATTTCATCTGTAACCTTTATTCCTTTACTAACATTTTTGACTTCTATTAATCCAACAGAATTCATATTACCCTATCCTTTCAATCATAATTGTTCCAAATGCCTGATAAATACCAAATAATATGTATTTCTGTCAAGCAAATATGCTTGTTTAATCGGTGTCTTGACCTGTATTATTTAACCGATATAATAATTTCTTTACTGTCCGCTGATTTTACAATTCCGTCAATACTCGAATGTATTGTAGTTCCCAATGCATTTTCATCGGTTTTGGCAATCAGCTGGCCTTTTTTTACCTTATCTCCTGCCTTAACAATTGGTGAAGCGGGTTTTCCTACATGCTGTGACATTGGAATGTACACCGTTTCGGGGGAGAAATCCCTGTAAACTCTTTGAACCTTATCCTTTACATATTTTCTGATTCCAAGCCTGTCAATGAGCGTTTCGGACGGAATTAAGCGTCCTTCTCTTTCCGGTCTGGGAGCTGTAGGAGCTATGTTGTTTGTTCTTCTATATCCTTTTTTTGACAAAAGTCCTTTTGCATGCATTGAAATTTCCTGAGGATTCAGCATTTGCTGGCAGCCCATAACGGTACATACTCCACAGCCGCAGCATAAAGAAGCCTGTAAAAATGCTTCGGTATCAGACACTTCGCAATGAGATGCCGCTCTTAATATTTTATGTACCTGAATGGAGTGACCAAGCAAATATCGAGGACAGACATCTGTACACATTGTGCAGTAACAGCAAGCGGCCGAAGCTCTTTTTAATATCGTATCCATAGGCATTCTTCTTCTTTGAATTACACTGTGAGTTTCGGGAAATACCAAAAGCCCTTTTGTTGTTTTTGTTACAACATCCTTGTCCAAATCAACAAGTCTGCCCATCATAGGACCGCCGTTTATGACAGCCTTTCCCGTCATATCTGTATATCCCAAATCGGCAAATAATTCTTTTATTTTCATACCTACGGGAACTTTTATCGTTATATCCTCCTTGACATCGCCGGCAATGGTTACATATTTCTCACATACCGTTTCGCCGCTCTCAAGTGCCTTTCTGATATTATATAAAGTTTCGGTGTTAATTACCATAACGCCCACATTTACGGGGATAGCTCCCTCCGGTATTATTTTGCCTGTTGTTTCATAAACAAGCATAACCTCGTCACCGGCAGGATATATGTCGGGAATTTCTTTGACGCTTATTCTTGTACCTTTTAGACTTGCGACAATTTTCGGATCCAAAAGATTCATATTCTTTCCCTTAATGCCGAAAATAGCTTCGTCTGCACCCAATACATCAAGAATTACGTTTAACGTATCTATGATAGACTGAAAATGCTTTCTGAAGATGTGGTGATCTACCATCATAAGGGGTTCACATTCAGCAGCATTTACTATTACCTGTTTTACGTTTGGCGAGAGTTTTTTGTGTGTGGGAAAACCCGCTCCACCGGCACCTACAATTCCGGCATCATATATAATTTTTTGTAATTCTTCTATTGTCATATTCAGCTTTCCCTCCTTGATAAAATATAGAACCAATTAAATATAAATTAAAACAATATTTGATTTTATTCAGACTATAGGCAATTATGCTTACCCACACTCTGAATAAAATCATAAACAGGCGCATTAATATTCTGCAATAAAAAACAAAGACAACCCGCCGCCGTACCAGCGACGGGTGCGTTTGGGTTAGGCATAAAACAATTGAATCCGTGCGCCGTATGCTTTTTAAATTAACCTTTTAAACTGCGCGTTGTTCGGATTTCTTATGCCTATATATTTCCTTGTTTTTCATCGACAATACCTACAATTGCCGCATCAACAGGTGATTCCGGATTGGAAAGGGCTAATCTTGCCGCACTTCCGACCGAAACCAGAACCTTTTCACCTATTCCTGCACCTACCGAATCGACGGCAATAAAATATTTGTCAATTAATTTATCGTTTTCAATCGGCTGTACAATCATAAATTTATAGCCGACAAGTTTTTCGTTTTTACTTGTGGAAACTACGCTTCCTTTGACTTGTGCCAAAATCATGGTATTTTCTTCCTTTCATAGGCAGGGAAGTATTAATATTTTGTTATTATTTCAACATGATCGCCCTGTTTTATGGCAGCAGCATTGGCATCATCCGTGTCGATGTGCATTTCGGTATCGAAATCTTCGCGTACTCTGACCTGTACGTTATAGTAACGTGTCGGTTTTGAATTTTGTATTTCCACATCCACAACATCATTGTCCTTTACACCGTATTTTTCGGCATCGGCAGGAGTCATATGTATGTGACGGTTTGCAATAATACAGCCTTCATTCAAAAATACGCTGCCCTTAGGTCCTACCAAAGCCATAGGTGCGCTGCCCTTTATATTACCCGACGGACGTACCGGCGGACTGACTTTCAGCTTAAAGGTATCAGTTCTTGAAATTTCAATCTGGGAATCCTTTCTGACCGGTCCCAATACTCTCACACCTTCAATTGTTCTTAATGAAGGACTGACAAGAGTTACACATTCCTCTGCTGCGAACTGATCTCCCATTAACATCTTTTTAGGTGTTAATTCATATCCTTTTCCGAATAATGTTTCCAAATCCTTTTGAGATAAATGAACGTGTCTTGCCGATACGCCAACCTTTATCCCATCATCTTTTTGGTCTTTTTTGAGTATTTCAATAACACTTTGTGTTATTACATTCAATAGTTTTTCATCCATTACTTTTATCATTCCTTTCAGGAATTTTATTTGGTAAGGGGAGTGCCTTAAGATTAATCGGCAAACCCCTTACCGAAAACCCGCTGAAATTATTTAATAGCAGGAAGAATCTTTTCTACATCTCCGTGCGGTCTTGGGATTACGTGTACAGAAACGAGCTCACCTAATTTTGAACCTGCTTCGGCACCTGCTTCTGTAGCTGCCTTAACGGCACCTACATCGCCTCTTACCATAACGGTTACCAATCCGGAACCGATTCTTTCTGTTCCGATTAATGTAACGTTTGCAGCTTTAACCATTGCATCGGCAGCCTCCACTGCTGCTACCAAACCTCTTGTTTCAACCATTCCTAATGCTTCTACAGCCATTTTTAATTTCCTCCTATTTTTTATTTGCACTTATGAGTGCTTTTTTACTTTTTAATTTAGCTTATGCCTTTTTGCCTCTTTTTGTTGAGACGGTTTTTTTATCTGAAACTGCTTTTGCAGTTTTAGAAACTCTTTTTGCCGGCAGTGCCTTTTCTTTTTTTACAACGTCGTCACTAACATGAGTTGCCGCCGTTTCCGATTTTGGCTCTACCTCTTTTTCTTCATCCAAATGAAGAAATTTTAATATTTCACTGTGCGGATTTGCAATAACCTCTGCCGCCTTTAAGCACTTAAACTGCGCTGCCGTTTCTTTACCGGCTTCGATAGCGGCTGTTACTGCGGAAACGTTGCCCTTGACAACCAAGGTAACCAATCTTCCGCCCAGTCTTCGCTCGGTTGCGACAAATTCAACATCTGCCGCCTTTGTCATTGCGTCAAGGACATATATTGCGTGTCCCAATGCCTGAACCTCAATTAAACCAAGTGAAAAGTCCATCACTTATACCAACCTTTCTGTATATTATTTAGGGTTGATCAAATTGACGGTAAAATCTTTTCTACATCCGGATGCGGACGAGGAATCACGTGCTTTGCAACCAATTCACCCAATCTTGAAGCAGCTTCGGCACCTGCTTCAACAGCTGCTTTAACAGCGCCTACATCTCCTCTTACCATTACGCTTACCAAGCCCGAACCAATCTTTTCTGTTCCAACCAATGTAACATTTGCTGCCTTTGTCATTGCATCCGCAGCTTCGATTGATGCAGTCAAGCCTCTTGTTTCAATCATACCTAATGCTTCCATTTTCATAGCCTGCCTTTCTGTTTTTAACTACGCGTTATTCTTTATTTTTCCTACTATATCTCTGCCCACGCTCGAACGAAGAGCCATTTTTTGAGAATCCTCGGTGGGGCGTGCGATTATATGTTTTTGAATAAGTCCCGTACAAGACTCTGCCGCAGCCGCAGCCGCTTCAACACCTGCCTCAACCGCCGCAACGCTTCCCTGCATTTTTATGCACATTATAAGCGGAACTTCAACGGTATCTGCGTTAGCTGGTTTATTTGAGTCTATTGCGATAATTTTAACATCTGCTGCCTTTGCGGCTGCGTCTGCTGCCTTTATTGCACATACGAAACCGAACATTTCAACTATTCCGATTGCTTCCATCAGCAAAAACATCCCTTCAGCTTAATTTAGATATCCTTGTTTACATAAGCAATTTTTAATCCTTTTTGAGCAAGGTTTGTTTCCAATGCTTCGTTCATTTCATCAAGACCGAATTTATGTGTAATCAAATCCTTGATCGGAAGACCGATTGCCTGCGCTCTCTTTAAGAAATCAAAGGTTGTTGCATAATCTCTGAGGGTATATACCCAAGAACCGACCAAAGTGATTTCCTTTGAGCATAAATCAAAGTGAGGATTAATCTGTGCGTCTCCGCCGTTGATGAAGAATCCCAACTCACATAGACCGCCGCCGTTTCTGATAAATTTATATATGTTGCTGTGAGCGACGGGAGAGCCGGTACACTGGAATGCAAAATCGGCATAATATCCTCCGAATGATTCCTTGACAGCGTCCGTTAAAGCCTCAATGCCTTTATGTTCCATAAAGTTTACCGTCTTGTCAGCGCCCATTTTCTTTGCAAATTCAAGTCTTTGAGCGTTTCCGTCAACTGCTGTGATATTTTCGATACCCATTGTTCTTAAAACCGCTATACATATAAGACCGATAGGTCCGCAGCCCTGAACAACAACTCTTGAATTGAATCTTAAAATGTTTGTAAGCTTTGCACGTTCAACGGCATGAATCAACACCGCACAGGGCTCTATTAATATTCTTGAATCGAGATCAAGATCACTTACATTGAATACTGTTGAACCGCCTCTTATAAATATGTAATCGCTGAACCATCCGTTCAAATGACAGTCATCGTCCGGGAGTAAGCCGTAAACGTCTGCACCGCCTACATTCTGTTTGTTTAAATCAAACATTGTAATGTCGGGATTGTCTTTGAAAATCATACAGGTAACAACCTTATCGCCTATATGCAAAGGCTTTCCTGCACTGTCTTTTGTAACATTTTTCCCCATCTTCACGATTTCGCCGGTACCCTCATGTCCGAGTGCAACGGGAATAAGTGAGAAAGGATCTCTCTTGTATTCATGAGCGTCCGTTCCACAGACTCCGCAGCCTTCAACTCTTACCAATATATCATCGTCTCCAACTTCCGGGATAGGAAATTCTTTAACATCAAAGTGTCCGAGAGATGTAAGCATTGCAACTCTTGCCGTCTTTGGAATATCCGATGACTTTGTTTGAGGGGAAGCTTTGGGAGCTTTGCCGTTCATTTCATCGATAACTGCCTGAACCAATTGAGCAATATCTTTTTCGTTTATATCCATTATGTAAACCTCCTTATATGATTGATAAGCTGTCAACAAGAACGCATCTTCTTTGTCTTGTGAAGCTTCTTGCCGAGGTTAAGCCCTCGCCTGTAGGACCTGCAATAGTAAATGTTGTGTGACCTTCGCTGTTAAATCCGATACCTGCATAGCTTGGAGCATTCTTTACAAATATTGTCGTGCATATAGCCTTTGCATAGGTTGTCATGTGATCTACATTTTTTGAATGAAGGTGAGCCGAATGTCTGTTGCCGTGTTCTGCTTTAACAGCCATTTCAACGGCTTCTTCAAAGGTCTGGCATCTTACGATGGGGAGTATAGGCATCATAAGCTCTGTTTGAACAAATGCCTGTGAAAATTCTGTTTCGCATATTATACAGCGAATGTCATCTCCCACATGAACACCGATCTGAGCAAGTATTTTCTTTGCATCTCTGCCTACCCAATCCTTGTTAATAACTCTCTTGGGCTTGTCTCCCGGCTTCTTTGGAGGAACATCAACCAAAACAACCTTTTCAAGCTCTTTTACCTGTTCCGAATTAATAAAGTATGCTCCGTTTTTCAACATTCCTTCGATAAGCTGATCGGCAACGCTGCTTAAAACAAAACACTCTTTTTCTGCAATACATGGAAGGTTATTATCAAAGGTACAGCCGTCAATAATATCCTTTGCAGCCTTTTCTATATCAGCAGTATCATCTACGATTACCGGAGGATTGCCTGCCCCTGCTCCGATTGCTTTTTTGCCCGAGGACAGAAGCATTTTAACAACACCGGGACCACCTGTTGCAACAAGCATTCTGACTGACGGATCATGAACCATGGTGTTTGATGTTTCCATTGTGGGGTTTGCAACTGTGGCAACTATATTTTCAGGTCCGCCGGCTGCCAATACGGCACGGTTAACCAAATCAACCGCATATGCCGAAATTCTCTTTGCGTGAGGGTGAGGATTGAATAATACGCCGTTTCCTGCCGCAAGCATGGAAATGCTGTTGCATATTACCGTACAGCTCGGATTAGTACTTGGTGTAATCGCACCGATAATTCCGTAAGGTGCCATTTCAACCAATGTCAATCCTCTGTCGCCTGACAAAGCCTTTGTTTCAAGATCCTCTGTTCCCGGCGTCTTATCAGCCACAAGATGATGTTTTAATGTCTTGTGATATACATTTCCCATTTTTGTATCTTCAACTGCCAGCTTTGCCATAATTTCAGCTTCGGCATGAGTCAGTTTTCTGATTTCTTTTATAATATTTTCTCTTTGCTCTTTGTTATAATATCTGAAAATTTCATAAGCCTTGTTGCAAGCCTCGATTGCTTCTTCCATTGTATCGAATACACCGATTTGTTTTCTTGTGGGCTTTTCTTCAAGCTTCATATCGGATACAACTTTTCTTACTATATCGCTTATTTGTTTTTCGTCTATCATAAGCTAAGCCTCCTTTCCAAATACATAGCGCCGAATTTCGCAAAGGCGATGTCTTCCTCGGCAGTACCTCCCGATACGCCGATTCCGCCGACAACTCTGTCGTTTATTATCAGCGGCTCTCCGCCGCCCAAAAGCATAAGATGATTTCCGTCTGTTGGAACAAGTCCGTCAAGAGTGCCTCCTCTTGATTCTTCAAGAGCAACATGAGTCGGCATTTTCAGGGAAACTGCCGTATATGCCTTATCCTGGGCTATCTGACAGCTGGCGATATACGCATTTTCCATGGAGTGAAGAAGCATAAGGTTTGCTCCTTCGTCCAAAATGGCAACAACAACGTTTTTATTCATTGATTTTGCTTGTGTTTCAACAGCCAGTGCAATCTCCTTTGCAAGCTCAAGGTTAAGCAAATTAACATTTTGGGATACCGCGCCGATGCTGTTAATCTTTACATCGGGCTTTTTATCCTTTTCTGCGTATCTTGCCATTGCGTATGTCATGTCACTGAGTCTGTTCAGATAAACATAGGTAACAGGTCTTATGCGTCCTGTCTGCAATACCTTTGAAGCAATTCTTTCGGCACGTCTTATTATTGTTCTTGCCATATCAAGATGTGCGGAAATTAAATTTTCTCCGGGAAGAACAAAGCCTTCAAATTGCTCCGGCATATATTCATCGGTCATTTCCTCAACGGTTCTCACGCATTCATCGGTAACGCTGACATTTCCGCCTGCAAGCTCGCCCATAATTGAGATAAGCTTTTTCTGAACACGACATATATCATCTTTAAGTTTATCGTCTTTGCAGTTTGCTTTTGCGATTCCCAAAGCCGACGAATATTCATCGATTGTTCCTATAAGATTAATTAACTCGTCAGACTTTGATATGCGCTTGTTTTTAACTGTTTGGGTATAGCCTCTGTCACCATACCCTGTATAAAGTCCGGAATTTTTCATTGTTATCAATTCCTTATATTACTTATTATACTTTTCCAAAACTCTCTTTGTTACCTCTGCAACAATATCTTCAATTTTTGCGCCTTCCGAATTGCAGCTGCATTTACCGCCGAATTTTTCGGCAGCTTCGGTAGGAGTTAAATCCTTAGCATTTTCATTGTAGCAGCTTGGGCAAAGCTTTTCCATGGGGTGATGTCCCGAAACATTGAAGTTCTTTCTTAAATCGATAAGTTTTTTAACTTCACCGCATGGGATTTCCTTTTCACCGCCCAATAATCTTGCATACATGAGCAATTTTGCGTAAAATTCTGTTGATTCCATTCTGAAGAAAGCTGTGTTAAGGTCACAACCGAAGCTCAATGCACCGTGGTTTGCAAGAAGAATTGCATCATAATCCTGTATGTAAGGCATTAATGAATCGGGAATTTCCATTGTTGAAGGAGTACCGTATTCGGCAATAGGAACAGCACCGAGGAAAATAACAGCCTCAGGCATGATAAGCTTGTCAAGGGGTATTCCCGCAATCGCAAAGGATGTAGCAATAGGAGGATGAGCGTGAACAACTGCGTTTACGTCCGGTCTTTCCTGATATACTCTTAAGTGCATTTTAAATTCTGATGAAGGCTTCCATTTGTTTGGCTCCTTCAGGTTGAGGTTTTTGTCAACCTTACATATCATTTCGGGAGTCATATAACCTTTGCTCACTCCCGTCGGTGTTACAAAGAAGGTATCTTCATCAATTTTTACGGAGAAGTTACCGTCGTTTGCAGCCACAAAACCGTCAGCATAAATTCTTCTTCCGATTTCGCAAAGCTCTTTTTTGATTTCATAATCTGATTTGTACATTTGTGAATCCTCCTGTATTTATTTTTTTTGTTTTTCTTTGTTTTGTTTTGTTTTAACTTGATTATATACCACTTTTTTGGTTTTGTAAATAGTTTTAAGCAAATTTATTAAATAAATTTTTTAACCATTCACATTTTTACCCAAAAAGCTTACTTTATTATATCATAAATTATTGTTTTTGTATATAGTATTTGCAAATATTTTTTAATTTCTTAAAAAAAAAGAAAAAATACGGCAAAACAAAATTTTTCGGCGTAATTTGCATTTAAAATGTGTTTTAATGTAAAAAAGCTGCGGCATAAAGCCGCAGCAAATATTAAACTTTTATATAGCAAGCTGCTTTGCAAGCTTAATCAAATCTTTTGAAACGTGTTTTTTCATATTTAATCCTTCTTCGATATCCACGTCAACAATTTCATTGTGCTGCATACAAACAATTCTGTTTGACTTCCCTTCAAGAAGCAATTCCACCGAACGTGCGCCCATTTGGCTTGCTATTACTCTGTCACGTACGCTTGGGCTTCCGCCTCTTTGAACGTGACCGAGAATTGTAGCTCTTGACTCAATTCCTGTTTGTTTTTCGATCTTTTTTGCAATTTCAACAGTTCCGCCTACACCCTCTGCAACAATTACTATGCTGTGTTTCTTTCCTCTTTCTTTACCCTTTTCAATAACGTCAATAACGTCTTTTTGGAAATCAAAAGGTTCTTCGGGAATTAAAACAACCTCCGCACCGCAGGCTATGGCGGTTTCTATTGCGATATATCCGGCACCTCTGCCCATTACCTCAACAACAGAACATCTTTCGTGAGATGAACTGGTATCTCTTAATTTATCAACCGCTTCAATAACGGTATTAAGACAGGTGTCATATCCGACCGTATACTCACTGCAGTCAATGTCATTATCTATTGTACCGGGCATTGCAATTGTCGGCAGACCGTCTCTTGTAAGATCTCTTGCGCCTCTGAATGAGCCGTCGCCTCCTATAACTATAAGTCCGTCAATACCGTGTTTTTTGGCAATATCAACAGCTTTTTGAACTCCTTCGGGCGTCTTGAATTCAAGGCAGCGAGCCGTTTGCAGTATTGTACCGCCCTTTTGCAGGGTTTCTCCTACGCTTCTTGCGTCCATTTCGATAAAATCTTCATTTAAAAGACCGTTATAGCCTCTTTTAACACCGACAATTTCCAATCCGTTAAAAACTGCCGTTCTTACAACTGCACGTATTGCGGCGTTCATGCCGGGTGCATCTCCTCCGCTTGTAAGAACTCCTATTTTTTTAAATTGTGACATAGCTTATTCCTCCCAATTAAAATTCTTGGAAAATAATACAAGATAAAACTTATATTTCAGAATCCAAAATTAAATTTTGTGCAGCGGATAGTTCCGCAGCCGGCACCATAATCTCAAAATACATACCGTGCTCCTCATCGGAATTACGGCTTTCTCTTATACGACATATTATTTTGTTGTCGTCAAGCAGTGTTTTTACTCTGAATATCTCCTGAGATTTCTGCGCCACATATACAACTGTCCACATAAAAATCCTCCGTTTCACCCAATATAATAGGTGATATAAGTTGAAATAAGGAAAATACACAGGCATTTGATTTTTAATTACATATATGCAGTGCAGTCCCGTAATGAAAAAAGGATTTGCCGCATATGTAATATTAAAGAATATTATGCCGTATATTTTTCACATTATCGATTATTTTTATCCATGCCCCTTTATTGTATAACAAAACAGAAAAAAAATCAATAATATTTTTGACAAAATTAGCAATGATTTGCAAGGACTTTTTTAGTATTTTTACCTTATTATTACATTTTCATCGCCAAAACGGCTTTTTAATTCATCAATTGTTTCTTCCGAAAGCATTAATTTCATATTATCGGAAGCATATATTCTGTTTTTAGTATCGGCAAAGAACAGGCAAACGTTACACTCTCCGGGGTGTTTTGTTACTACCTCTTTGTAAAGGTTAAAGTTTTCGCTGTTTTTTGTGTTCATTCTGATAAAAACAGTTTCCTTTTTTTCGGGAGGATTCACCATGTCCAACGGTACTGCTCTTTCCAAAAGCAATTTTGGTTCTTCATCCTCTCTGAGGCTTACCTTTCCTTCGGCGGCAATAATATTTTCTTCCTGAAGTAAATTGGAAAGCTGTGCAAGAATTTTGGGGAATACCAGAACTTCTATGCTTCCGTATGCGTCCTCAAGCTTTAAAAATGCCATTTGAGTATTGCTTCTTGTGGTTTTGTTTTTTCTGTTCGATATAACAGCGCAGATTTTAACGGTTTCTCCGTCCTGTATTCCGCCTTCAACGGGAGTATAGGTTCCGTCATCGTTTTTTACAACAGAATCCATTATACTTCCTATATTATATTTTGTTATATTCTTTACCTTTTCTTCATATTCCTCCATAGGATTCCCCGAAAGGTACATTCCTATAGTCTGCTTTTCCATTTTTAAAATTGTTTTTTTATCAAATTCTTCTATATCGGGAAAATCAATTTCCGTTGCGGTATCTTCGTCAAACAGAGTCATTTGACCGTTAAGATTTCCGCGCTGAGAATGTGCTTCGCTGTCTATGGCGCTTTCAAAAACTCTCATAAGCTGCGAGCGCTTAATTCCCATTGAGTCAAAAGCACCGCACATTATCATTCCTTCAACGGCTCTTTTATTGATATCGTTCCCGGTCATTCTCGATATAAAATCGGAAAAGGTCTTGAATTCTCCGTTCATTTCACGTTCCGCAACAAGCTTTTGGATAAAGCCCTTGCCGACATTTTTAATTGCCGAAAGACCGAATCTTATGGAATTTCCCTCCACGGTAAAGGTATCGGTACTTTTATTAATATCGGGAGGACATATTTCAATCCCCATGTTTCGGCTGTTTATAATGTATTCGTTAATTTTATCAACGTTATCGGCGATTGAAATAAGCGAAGCCATAAATTCCACGGGATAGAAGGTTTTAAGATATGCCGTCTGATAACAAACATATGCGTATGCCGCCGCATGGGACTTATTAAAGGCATAGTTTGCAAAATCATATATTTCATCGAAAATATCAATAGCGGTTTTCTCGTCAATGCCTCTGTTTATACATCCGTCAATAATTTGATTACCCTTTTCGTCCTTTTTACCGTATATAAAATTCTGACGTTCTACCTCCATTTGCGCCATCTTTTTTTTGCTGATAACACGGCGCATCAAATCGGCGCTTCCGAGAGAATAGCCGGCAAGCACTCTTACTATTTCCATTACCTGTTCCTGGTAAACCATACATCCGTAGGTTACATCAAGTATGTTTTCCAAAAGCTTGTGTTTATAAACGATTTTTTCCGGATGTTTTTTATTATATATATATGTTGGGATAGAATCCATCGGACCGGGACGGTAAAGGGAAATTCCCGCTATTATATCCTCCAGCTTGTCCGGTTTCAGCTCCTGCATAAAGGACTTCATGCCGGGACTTTCAAGCTGAAACACACCGTCGGTATTTCCCGACGCAATCGTTTCGTATACTTTCGGCGATTCATAATCTATATTGTTTATATCGATTTTTATTCCCTTTGTTTTTTCTATTATTTTAACGGCATTTTCTATAATGGTGAGGTTTTTTAAACCGAGGAAATCCATTTTCAATAATCCCAGTTCTTCTACCGTATCCTTTACAAACTGAGTGGTTACAGCGTCGTCGTTTGTTTGCAAGGGAATGTAGTTTACGGTAGGCTCTTGGGTAATAACAATGCCGGCGGCATGAGTGGATTTATGACGGGGAAGACCTTCGAGTTTTTTTGCGGTGTCGATAAGTCTTTTGATTTTTGCGTCATTTTCATACATTGCTCTTAAGTCGCCGCTTATTTCAAGAGCCTTGTCTATTGTCATTTTTAAATCGTTGGGAACGGTTTTTGCAACCTTATCAACCTCGGCATAGGGAATATTCAAAGCTCTGCCCACATCTCTTATTACAAGCTTTGCCTTGAGAGTACCAAATGTGATAATCTGCGAAACCTTGTCCTCACCGTATTTTTCAACAACATAGTCTATTACCTTTTGTCTGCCCTCCGGTTCAAAGTCAACGTCTATATCGGGCATTGACACTCTTTCGGGATTTAAAAATCTTTCAAAAATAAGGTTGTATCTTATAGGATCGATACTTGTTATTTCAAGGCAGTATGCAACGATACTTCCCGCCGCCGAGCCTCTTCCGGGACCTACCATTACATCGTGGCTTCTTGCATAGTGAATAAAATCCCATACAATAAGGAAATAGTCGACGAATCCCATTGAATTTATAACGGACAATTCATATTCGAGTCTTTTAACGAGATCTTCTCCCGGATTTTCATATCTTTTTTTCAGCCCTTCAAAGCATAATTCACGCAGATAATCGGAGGCATTTTTTCCGTCCGGTACGGCATATGACGGCAAATGCCTTGTATTAAAATCAAACTCTACATGACAGCGTTTTGCTATTTTGACTGTGTTTTCCAAGGCTTCGGGAATGTACCGAAATAATTGCTGCATTTCTTCGGGAGATTTTAAGTAAAATTGGTCGGTTTCGAATTTCATTCTGTCGGGATCGTCGACGGTTTTGTCCATCTGTATACACATCAGAACGTCCTGTGCCTCTGCGTCTTCTCTTCTTACATAATGAATATCGTTTGTTGCGACAATTCCCAAATCAAGTTCTCTTGCAAGCTTTATCAAAAGAGGATTGGTTTGCTTTTGCTCCTTTAAACCGTGATCCTGAATTTCAATAAAATAGTTTTCCTTTCCGAAAACCTTGATATACCTTTTTGCAACCTCTTTTGCTCCCTCATAATCATCATTAAGCAAAAGCTTGGGAATTTCACCTGCAAGACACGCCGACAAAGCTATAAGACCCTCGCTGTATTGCTTTAACAAATCAAAGTCAACACGAGGCTTATAGTAAAATCCGTCAGTGAATCCTGCCGAAACAATCTTAATAAGATTTTTATAACCTTGATCGTTTTCGGCAAGCAAAATCAAATGACTGTATTTTGAATCGTATTCATGGGTTTTATCAAAACGTGTTCTGGGTGCAACATAAACCTCACAGCCTATTACGGGGTTAATTCCCTGTTTTTTTGCTTCCCTGTAAAAGTCAACGACGCCGTACATTGCCCCATGGTCGGTTATGGCAATATATTCCATTCCCAGCTCCTTTGTGCGGGAAATCAAATCGGAAATCCTTGATGCGCCGTCAAGAAGAGAGTATTCGCTGTGAGTATGCAAATGTGCAAAAGGTATCATTTTTATCCTTTCCGTCAATGCTTTGACGCAATGCGGTAAAACGTAATTTAATACGGCATTTTGTTTTTAAAGCATTGAGCTTATTTCATTATTTTTTCAAGTGTGTTGTTTACTTCAACCAGGAAGGTTTCGGTATCAACCGTTCTCTTATTTTCTATTGTTGATAAAGCCGCAAGATCTCCTGTCATAATTCCGCTTTCTATTGTTTCAATGGTGGCTTTTTCAAGATCATCGGCAAATTTCATGAGATCGGGCAGATTGTCAAGCTCGCCTCTTTTTCTTAAAGCTCCTGTCCATGCGAACAGAGTTGCAACAGAGTTTGTAGAAGTTTTTTCGCCCTTCAAATGCTTGTAATAATGTCTTTGTACGGTGCCGTGAGCCGCTTCATATTCATATATGCCGTCAGGTGAAACAAGAACGGAGGTCATCATCGCAAGTGAGCCGTAAGCTGTTGCTACCATGTCGGACATAACATCTCCGTCATAGTTCTTGCAAGCCCATATATAACCGCCGTTTGAACGGATAACTCTTGCAACTGCGTCATCTATCAGGGTATAGAAATATTCAATGCCCAGCTCGTCAAACTTTTCCTTGTATTCCTTTTCATATATTTCGGCGAAAATATCCTTGAATCTGTGGTCATATTTCTTTGATATGGTGTCCTTTGTCGCAAACCATAAATCCTGCTTTGTGTCTATCGCAAAATTAAAGCAGGCTCTTGCAAAGCTATCAATAGATTTGTCCTTGTTATGAAGTCCTTGAATAATACCGCTTGAATCTTCAAAGTCATAAATTGTTTCCTTTGAAACTTTTCCGTCCTTATCGGTTACAACAAGCTCTGCTTTACTGCCTTGCGGAACCTGCATTTCGACATTTTTGTAAACATCACCGTAAGCGTGTCTTGCAATTGTGATAGGTTTTGTCCATGTGGGGATATAAGGTGTAATGCCCTTAACCAAAATAGGTGTTCTGAAAACCGTACCGTCAAGTATTGCTCTGATAGTTCCGTTGGGTGATTTCCACATTTGCTTTAAGTTATATTCGGGCATTCTTGCCGCATTGGGAGTGATTGTCGCGCATTTTACCGCAACGCCGTATTTCTTTGTTGCTTTGGCACTTTCTATGGTAACACGGTCGTCTGTTTCGTTTCTGTGCTCAAGTCCAAGATCGTAATATTCCGTTTTCAGGTCAATATGGGGAAGAAGTATTATATCCTTTATCATCTTCCATATAATTCTTGTCATTTCATCTCCGTCCATCTCAACAAGAGGTGTTTTCATTTGAATTTTTGCCATTTTGCATTGCTCCTTTTAATTTTTTTTACCATTTGGCGGAAACATTATGAAAGTCTTTGCCTATAAATCCTACCTGCGCAAAATCCTCCATGTTGTTTCTTATAATATAATCTATGTATGACATTACCATTTTTGCGGTCAAAAGGTATCCTGCCGCATTTAAATGCCCTCCGAGATAAAATTTCTTTTTAAAATCATCATCATAAACGGGCGCATATTTTCTGAAATCAAGAACATATGTATAATCAAAAAGCTCTGCCATATCATATAAAAGCTTTTGATGTAAGTCCTCGGCTTCAATTCGATCGCTGTCCCTTCCCGATGAAACCGGGCAGGTCATCAGGAAAAACCTTGCTTTAGGCTGATTTGCTTTCAGCCTTTGTATTATCTGAGCATAATATCCGACAAAGGTTTTTTTGTTGTTATTATAATCATTAATGTCAATGTCGGAAATACTTCCGAGATCCTTTCCGTATGCGGAAATGTCGTTTACACCCAGTGCGATAACATATGCCTGACATCTTTTTTCGGGATTCCAAAAATCCATGTGTGAAGCGAAGGATTCGCAGTATTCTTTTGCTGTCATTCCGCCCCTTGAAAAATTGTATACCTTTGTTCCGGCTTCACGCGCCATAAATTGTCCCCATGAGTATTCAAAATAATCATGATAACCCTTGTTACCTTCTTCGTCAAGGGATTCGAATTCTCCGGATGCCAGGCTGTCGCCTATACATCCGATTGTTCTGAATATTGACGTAAAGCCGCCGTTTTGGGGAAAGCTGTCAAGGGGTTTTTCGTTTTCTGTTCCTAATATGTTTTTAATATCCATTTTATTTACCTCTGTAATTAAGTTTAATAGTATTTCTTAATAAATTCAATTATGGGTGTATTGTCTGTAAGCCCATGAGGATGATGATCACAGCCCGGCTTTAATACAAGAGATATGTCGCATCCTGCTTTTTTATATGCGTCATATACAAGCTTTCCGTTTTCCTCATAGGGAACACAGGTGTCACTGTCGCCGCAGACAAGGAAGATAGGAATATTGTTTTTAACCAACTCCGGTATTTTGTCAAGCGGATTGTTTCGAAAGCTTAATAATTCGGTAAGTGATATATTCCTGCTTTCCGAAAATCCCTTAAACATTGAATTGTCCGCCGCACCCAAACCTGCCGGACAGCTTAAGAAATTAACAACGGGAGCATCAATATACAATGCGGCAGTCAGATGCGGATATTTTGCCGCGAGAAATATTGCCTGCATTCCGCCGCAGCTCATTCCGACAGGGACACATTTTTTGTCAAATCCGTATTTATCGTGCAGATATTCCGCAAATTTTGCCTGTCTGTCTGTATCTTCATCTTTGCACCAACGAGTGGAATTGTCAACATGGGCAAGATTATATCCCTGCTTCAGCATTTCAATTTCCAAATCGGGAAAGGCACCGAAATATTCTGTTTTAAACAGCCATTTGTTTGTGCGGTTACTTTCGTTTGCAAAAACAACCTTTGCGTTTTTTCCTTCAAATATAAAATCTTCAACTTCAAATCCAAACCAATCATTCATAGTTATAATCTGAACTCCTTTTCACAAATGCCGTTTGAAAGAGATGCAACAAGCATTTCTTTCAAACCTGTATACTTTAATAATGTTATTTGTTTTGTTCTTTTGTGTAATTAAGCAGTCCGCCTGCAAAAAGCATATCCTTTTGTCTGTCCGATACCGAAAGAATAGCTGTAAATTCGCTGTTCTTAGTAACGTTTCTTACGGTTATTTCATTTCCTGCTTTAATTTGTTCCGCAACATTTTCTATCAAAAGGCTGTCACCCTGTTCAATGCTGTCATAATCAGCTTCATTTTTAAAGGTAAGGGGAAGAATACCGGCATTTATAAGGTTTGCCATATGTATTCTCGCAAAGGATTTTGTAATAACAGCCTTTACACCCAAGTAAAGGGGAGCGAGTGCCGCGTGTTCTCTTGATGAACCCTGACCGTAATTTGAACCTCCGACAATAATCGACTTGCCCATTTCAAGAGCGCGTTTATAGAAGTTTTCGTCACATACCGCAAAACAGTGCTTTGAAATTTCCGGAATGTTTGATCTGAGGGGCAAAATTTTTGCGCCGGCAGGCATAATATGGTCTGTTGTAATGTTGTCGCCCACCTTCAGACTGCATTTTGCGTCAATTGTTTCGCTCATTGGCTCGGAAACGGGGAACGGCTTAATGTTCGGACCTCTCAATACTTCAACCGTATCCATTTTTTCTTCTTCTATCGGAGGCACAATCATATTGTCATTTATGTCAAATACTTCCGGCAATTTAAATTCAGGCATATCTCCCATTTCTCTCGGATCGGTAAGATAACCTGTCAATGCGGAAAGTGCGGCTGTTTCGGGGGATACAAGATAGATCTGTCCGTCCTTTGTTCCCGAACGTCCTTCAAAATTTCTGTTGAATGTTCTTAAGGATATGCCCTTTGAATTAGGCGACTGCCCCATACCTATGCATGGTCCGCAGGCACTTTCGAGTATTCTTGCACCTGCGTCGATCATAATTGACAAAGCTCCGTTCTTGGCAAGCATATTAAGTACCTGTTTTGAACCGGGAGCAATGGCGAGAGATACATCGGGATGTACCGTTTTACCCTTTAAAATATGGGCTACCTTTAACATATCGAGTAAAGATGAATTGGTGCATGAGCCGATACATACCTGATCTATTTTAAGCTTTCCTATTTCTTCCGTTGTTTTTACATTATCGGGAGAATGAGGACAGGCCGCAAGAGGAACCAACTCCGACAAATTAATTTTTACAATTTCATCATATTCCGCATCAGAGTCTGCCGATAAAGGAGTGAAATCAGCTGCTCTGTTCTGAGCCTTTAAGAATTGCTCGGTTATTTCGTCGGATGGGAATATAGAGGTGGTTGCTCCAAGCTCTGCACCCATATTTGTAATTGTGGCACGTTCCGGAACTGAAAGAGTTTTAACTCCTTCTCCGCAGTATTCTATAACCTTTCCTACGCCGCCCTTTACCGATAATCTTCTGAGCACTTCAAGGATAACATCCTTTGCGCTTACCCATGGACTTAGCTTTCCTGTAAGCTCAACCTTAACTACCTTTGGACAGGTAATGTAGTATGTGCCGCCTCCCATTGCAACGGCAACATCCATGCCGCCGGCACCTATTGCTATCATGCCGATACCGCCGCCGGTAGGCGTATGTGAATCGGAACCGATAAGCGTTTTACCGGGTATTCCGAATCTTTCGAGATGAACCTGATGGCAGATACCGTTACCCGGTCTTGAGAAATATATTCCGTGCTTTTTGCATACGCTTCCTATAAATCTGTGGTCATCTGCATTTTCAAATCCGTTTTGCAGAGTATTGTGATCGATATATGCAACGGAACGCTCTGTTTTTACTCTCGGAACTCCCATAGCTTCAAATTCAAGATAAGCCATTGTTCCGGTTGCGTCTTGAGTCAATGTCTGATCTATTCTTATACCTATTTCCGTTCCCTTTATCATTTCACCTTCAACAAGATGAGCCGATAAAATTTTTTCTGTTAATGTCTTTCCCATAAAAATCTCCAATCCGCCGCCCCGCCGGCATAATAGTAATAAATTAACTTCCTATCTTTTGGGTGATAATAAGAAATTAATTACCGTTTTTACAGTACGGTTTTGCAAATCCGCTTACACGGAAAATTATATGTAGGGTTTTAGTATATAATCTTACATATATTTTACAAAAAAATATTATTTTTGTCAAGTAATCATATGATTGCAGTATGTAAAAATCAAAGGTATATTTGAGCCTAAACTTAGTTATTTTCACAATAAACCGTATTTATTGAGGCAATTGACGGGGACTTTGGACTTTTTTTGTCACGCAAAACAAAAAAAATCATATTTATATAATAAGAAGAAAAAATTTTCAGAGGAGGAAAGACTATGTTAAAATCTATGTTAATGTGTATTATATGTATTTTTGCCGTTTTCGGTATAGTATGCTTTGTTTATGCGGTAATAAAACAAACAGTTTCTCATACTCCGGTGGTTCTGGGAGTACATAATAAGGAAAATTCCATAGAATGTGAGCTTAGGCAGATAATGCTGCAGCAGCCCGGTTCGGAAATAATTGTAGTGGATATGGGCAGTACCGATAAAACAAAAAAAATCGTCAATAAGCTTTGCGAAGATTATCCTCAAATCAGACTTGTTTGTACCGACTGCGAAGACGAGGTTGCACAAATCATACGAGAATATCGAAAAAAATATGCGGAAGAAAAAAAGTAATTTTATTGAGGCTATAAAAAACCGCTTCTGCACAAAATTTATGCAAAAGCGGTTTAATTTATCTTATGTAATTTGTAGAAATTTTTACTTCTCTTTGAGGTCTTTCAATTCCTGCTTTATCGGCAGCGTCTATACATTTTAAAAGCCAAGCCATATTTTTTGCAAGAGTGCGCATGGTCTGCATTCCCTCCAAATCACGGACAACCTCATCAGGCGAATTTCCGTGAACCATGTTCCAATACTGTGAAGATACAACCGGCATATTGCTTATTGTAAAATATTTGTTCAGCTGATCAAATGCTGCGGTAGCTCCGCCTCTGCGGCAGCTTACAATTGCAGCTCCGGGTTTGTCGGCAAGGCGTTTTCCGCATATATAGAATACACGGTCAAGAAATGATGTAAGACCGCCCGATGCGGCAGCGTAATGCACCGGACTGCCGAAAACAAATCCGTCGGCTTCGAGAAACTTTTCAATTGCCGAATTTACAATATCGTCCTGTACGCATTTACCTGTCTTTGAGCAGGCACCGCAGCCCATACAGCCTCCTATGGCTTTGTTTCCTATATGAAAAATTTCGGTTTCTATGCCGTTTTTCTCAAGCTCTTGTGCAATTTCTTTTAGTGCCGTATAAGTACATCCGTTTTTTTTGGGACTTCCGTTTACAAGCAAAGCTTTCATAAATATCAATCCTTTCCTTTATAATTCTGATGTGCCGCCGATAAGCGGCGAAATATAGGAATAATGTAAAAAGAAATTTACCGTTAATATCAGAATCTGAAATCTCTTTCACCGTTTTTGATTTTTTCCAACCGTTCAATAACTATTCCTTTTACCTTTTCGTTGGGAATCCTGTCAATTTCCTTCATAATAAGCTCGTTACCGACTTTTTTTGTGTCCTCCGACGCATAATCTTCTATGTATTCCTTTAAAGTCATAAGTGCGTTAGGATGACAGCAGTTAAGAATCTGCTGTGATTTGCAAAGACTCATAAATCTGTCGCCGGTTCTTCCTTCACGGTAGCAAGCGGTACAGAAGCTTGGTATATACCCCATTTTCATAAGCCAGTTTACAACATCATCAAGGGTTCTTGTGTCGGAAACATCGAATTGTGATGAATCCTCTTCCACGGGTTCTTCTTCGGCATAACCTCCGACGCTTGTTTTGGAACCTCCGCTTATTTGAGAAACACCGAGATGCAAAACCCGTTCTCTGCATTTTTGACTTTCTCTTGTTGAAATAATCAAACCGGTGTAAGGAACGGAAACTCTTAAGCAGGCAACAATTTTTGCAAAAATATCGTCATTTATTCCGTTATCGAAAGCGTCTGCGTCAATATCGTCTGCATGACGTATTCTCGGTACGCTTATCGTGTGAGGTCCTACACCGAAAACTGCCTCAAGATGCTCTGCGTGCATAAGCAATGCGGCAAATTCATATTTATACATCTCAAGACCGAATAATACACCAAGCCCCACATCGTCAATTCCGCCCTGCATTGCTCTGTCCATCGCCTCGGTATGATATGCATAATCATGCTTGGGACCTGTCGGATGAAGCTTTTCGTAGCTTTCCTTGTGATAGGTTTCCTGGAACAGAATGTATGTGCCTATTCCGGCATCCTTTAATTTTCTGTAGTTTTCAACCGTTGTTGCGGCAATATTAACATTAACACGTCGTATTGTTCCGTTTTTATGCTTAATGCTGTAAATTGTTTTAATGCTTTCAAGGATATATTCTATAGGATTGTTTACCGGATCTTCGCCTGATTCTATGGCAAGACGTTTATGTCCCATATCCTGTAACGCTATTACCTCTCTTTTTATATCCTCCTGTGAAAGCTTTTTTCTTGCAATATGCTTATTCTTGAGATGATAAGGACAATATACGCAGCCGTTTACGCAATAGTTTGAAAGATAAAGCGGTGCGAATAACACTATACGGTTGCCGTAAAAATCCTTCTTGATTTGCTCTGCAAGGGAGTAAATCTCATTGTTCTTTTCTTCAATATCACATAATAAAAGAACTGTTGCTTCCCTGTGGGATAAGCCTTTTCTTTCCTTTGCCTTTTCAATTATTTTATCAATCAATTCGGCGTTATGCTTGTTTTTTTCGGCATATTCCAGGGTTTGTAAAACCTCTTCATGGTTTATAAATTCCTCTGCCTTTGATGACTTTGGGTTATACATAAATAATTCCTCCTTCTTTTGGGTCAGAAAATCTTTCCCATCAGATAAATTTTAATATATAAAATAAGCGAAAACACTTATTCTTACTGATTAATACTGCGATATTCTTTCAATATACGCATCATATGAATTTTTAATGTCTGTCATTGTATCATTTCCGAATTTTTCCAAAAATGCTTTTCCGATTTCAAAGCCTATAACCGATTCAAGGACAACAGAGCATGCATAAACCGCACAGGTGTCCGATCTTTCCACAGAAGCCTTTTTTTCTTCCTTTGTATTTATATCAACCGTATTAAGGGGAGAATATAAAGTCGGTATCGGTTTCATTGCCGCACGGACGACAATAGGTTCGCCGTTTGACATTCCGCCTTCAATTCCTCCGGCATTATTTGTTTTTCTTGAAAATACACCGCCGTTATAATATATTTCATCATGTACCGTTGAACCGAGTCTTTTTGTCACGTCAAAGCCGTCACCGATTTCAACGCCCTTGATTGCCTGAATACTCATTGCCGAAAAAGCAATGTTTGCGTCAAGCTTTCTGTCATATTGAGCATAACTTCCCAATCCGGGCGGACAATTTTTTACCGTAACCTCTACTATTCCTCCCACAGATTCGCCCTTTGCCTTTGCATCGGTCAAAAATGCAATTGCCTCTTTTTCTGATTTTTCCGAGCCGAAGCCGACGGGAGAAATTCTTGCGTTTTGGTAAAATTCCCTGTCAAGCTTTTGCGATTCGTCAAAAACCGAGCCTATGCTGACGCATCTTCTGAAAAATTCTATGCCGAACTGCTCAAGCATCTGCATGACAACAGATCCTACCGCAACACGGGCGGCTGTTTCTCTTGCGCTTGCTCTTTCAAGAACATTTCTCAGATCTCTGTGATTATATTTCATACCGCCGGTAAGATCGGCATGACCGGGACGTGGAGCGGTTACGGTTTTTTCGGAAACCGCATTTTGTGAGTCCATTATTTTTTCCCAGTTTGTCCAATCACGGTTTTCTATTTTTATTGCAATGGGACCGCCCATTGTAAATCCGTTTCTTACCCCTGATAATATTTCTGCTTTGTCGGTTTCTATCTTCATTCTTCCGCCTCTGGCATAACCCTGCTGACGGTAACGTAATGCTTTGTTTATTTTTTCAATGTCAATTCCGACTCCGGAAGGCATACCTTCAATTATTGCTGTCAGGCATTTTCCGTGTGTTTCGCCGGCTGTTAAATATCTTAACACTGTATGTACCTCCTGTAATTACAACATTACAGCCGCAAAATTTATTTTACAGCTGTAATTATTGTACCACAAAGTATTTATTTTTTCAATGCCAATATTGTAAATTTTTTATATTTTTGTTTTATGTGTTGTTTTTCTGATAAATGTTTGTTTATTTTCCTGTTTTTAAATAACTGAGAGAATACATAAATCCGTCAAGCCTGACTGTCATAACATCTCCCGCCACAGGTTCTCCGGCTACGCACAAAACATTTGCAAAAACATTTTCGCCTTTTGTATCTTGGGGAAAATTCAAAACTATATATGTATATCTGACTGCTTTTCTGCCCTTGTATTTTGCCAGATTCAAACCGGATATTTTTTGCAGCTCATCGTAATTGTTGTAAACCTCGTCAAAAACCTCCGGTATTTCAAAAGTAACTTTTTCCGTATATTCGTTGTCTACCTCCCAGCCGTATGATTCCAAAAATTTAATGTTTGTCTGTTCATCATCGCTTGCAAATACAAGACACATTGCTCCTATGCCGATAATAACCGCAATTGTAATAACATATAAAAGCATTTTTTTCAAAACCTCACCTCAAAAATTACGCAATTTATTGATAACAATTCTCTTTTATACTATATTAAAAAAATAATGTATATATTACTTTGTATAAAATAAAAAATTTTGGAAAAACTTTATTTATAAATGAACACCGAAAATTTTTTGGAGTAAAATATTTTTCGGATAGGGATTTTATGTATCTGATTTTTTTGGGAGGTATAATACCCTATCGAGGTTTAAAAAGGAGGCAATATAAATGATTGATAACATTTCTTTAATTCTTATAATAATAGGCGCTCTGAACTGGGGAAGCGTGGGTATTTTCGGTTTTGACATTATAGGAGCGTTGTTCGGCGGTCAGGGATCTTTGTTTGCACGCATTATTTTCACTGTTGTGGGAATAGCCGGTTTATGGGCAATAGGTATATTGTTTAAAGACAGAGAACAGGTACAGCATCATTAATTAATTAATTTATTTAATAATAAGGCGTTATGTTATAAAAATATGCACAAATATTGATAATATATTTATATTTTACTCCAAAATAATTATATTTTAAAATGAAATGCCAAATTTATTCCAAAAGATTATAAAGCCATACAATCTTTATATTTTTTTGAAGTGATTATTGTTCATTTTTAACATTTTGTTATTTTATATACAGAAATTTTAAACAAAGGAATTGACAAATGAAAAATATAATGATATACTATTCTCGTAAACAGACAGTTATCTGTTTTTAATATTTAAATTAGATATTTTCATTCTTTCTCAATAAATTTATATTAAAGGTGTCAAGACCGTCATGCTGACGACAGTTTTGGCACCTTTAATATTTTTATAAGCCGATATAAATAATTTTATTTTAAGAAGTAAATGTTTTTCTGTATTTAAGGGGAGGTATGCCGTATATTTGGGTAAAGCGTCTTGAAAAATAGAATTGGTCGCAGAATCCGAGCATGGCGCTGATTTCATTAATTGATTTTTCGCCTCTTCGAAGCTCAAATTCGGCAACATACATCAATTGGTCGTCGATATATCGTCCGACCGATACACCGATTTCCTTTTTGAAGATTTTCTGAAGCTTTGAAGGCGACAAAAACATTTTCTTTGCAATCTGAGAAACGGTAAGAGAGGCTGAAAGATTCGATTCGATATATTCCTGAGTTCTGTTAACCAATTCGGAATAGCTTGCAATTTTTTCGTTCATATTTTTTTCTGACTGTATGCATTTGAGCACAATATCATATAATGCCGCTTTTATGCCGATAACGCTGCCTGTTTTGTTTTCGTTCATCATTTGAAATATAACATCGATAAGCTTTTGCTGATTGTATATTATGACACATTCCGACATACTGTTAAAAATATCATAATGATTGGGAAGCAGAACGGACAAATGAAAATATACCTTTTCCATATATTCGTCGCAGCCGTATGAAAAAACAAGTCCCGCAGGTATTACATATATGTTTCCCGGTATCATGGTAATGGTTTTTCCGTTATATGAGATTTTTGCACTTCCGTCCCGTATCATATAAACACGAGTAAAAACGGAACGAACATTTTCCGCTTTCCAGTCGTTGCCGAGATGAACAATTGCCATTTCCGAAATATCCATATGTATTTTGTTGATATTTTTTAACAGTCTTTCATTTTTAATATATTCCATACTCATTTCTCCATATTTTATATCCAATTTTCCATGTTAATATTTATTATTATATGATAATATTAACTAAAAGTCAAGAAACAAATATAACTGTATGACAAAAAGATTATCGAAAGAACAGTCTTTCGGTAAAACACGGCAATTGCCGATTATTTAAAATTGAAAGGATGAAAGCTTATGTCAAGTTATGTTACAAAACCAACACCGGGAAATACAGAATGGTTTACTCACGACCGTTTCGGAATGTTTATACATTTCGGACTTTATGCTCTGCCGGCACGTCATGAATGGATTAAAACCAGAGAATTTATTTCGGAAGAAAAGTATGCGAAATATTTTGATCAATTTAATCCCGATATGTTTGACGCACGGGAATGGGCAAAAGCCGCAAAAGCCGCCGGTATGAAATACGCTGTTTTAACAACAAAACACCACGAAGGCTTCTGTATGTTTGATTCACAGTATACCGATTATAAGATTACAAATACCGCATTCGGACGAGACTTGGTCAAAGAATATGCCGATGCATTCCGTGCCGAAGGTCTGCACGTTGGGTTCTATTATTCATTAATAGACTGGCATCATCCGGATTTTCCGATCGATTGCTTACACCCCAGACGTAAGGATGCTGACGCAGAAGAACAGGATAAGGGACGTGACATGAAAAAATATGCAAAATATATGCGTGATCAGGTTACTGAGCTTCTTACAAATTATGGTAAAATAGATATACTATGGTTTGATTTTTCCTACTCCCACTCCAAAGAAGATGCTCAGAAAAACCCTGACGTAAAACCTTGGATGCAATTTAACGGAGGAAAAGGTAAAAATGAATGGGAGGCCGAAGAACTTATAAAAACAGCTCGTTCACTTCAGCCCGAAATTATTATAGACAACAGAACAGAAATAGAGCAAGATATTTTCACTCCCGAACAATATCAAGTTCTCAATTGGCC
>JAXEIW010000086.1:0-18967 GCA_034101885.1 Clostridia bacterium
AAATATATATTTTTTTACAAATTCACCGAAACGCATTCCGGAAACGACCTCAACAAGTGCCGCCAACACATCATGGCAAAGACTGTATTCCCACCGTTCTCCGGGCTCAAATAAAAGCGGTTCTTTTGCAAGGTACTTCATGAGCTCGCGTGTCTGACACCTACCGTTTGTTTCTTCCTTACATTTTTGTATCATAGGAGAATTAAGATTATAAGAAAAACCTGCTGTCATGCAAAACAAATCCTTGATTGTTATGCTTTTTTCAACTTTTTTGGTGCCATTGGGTGTATTTACATACACTTCTTCAAATTCAGGCATATACATTGCCAACTTATCTTCCAGCTTAAATTTACCTTTTTCATAAAGCATAAGCGCCGCAGTACAGGTTATAACCTTTGAACAGGAGTAGATGTTATATATTTCTTTTCCGCTCATAGGTATTTTATTTTTCGTATCTGAAAATCCTTTAAAATGCCTGTATACACATTTTCCCTTATGATAAACCGTGCAGTCATAACCGGGAATACCCATTTCTATAAAGCTGTCTAATTTTTGTGTTAATTTTGTAAACATAATTTTTCCTTTCTCTACAATGTTGCCGCATTATCTCCGCCATCTGCTACAACTGTATGTCCACATATAATTTCTCCATAATCACTTATAAGATAAAATGCAAGCTCTGCAATCTCGCCAGGGCGGATAAACCGTTCTATTGCGTGACGTTCGTATTTTTGATTAATGTTGTGTGCATAGCGTGCTATCATCGGAGTAAATGTTGCACCCGGTGCGATTCCGTTTATTATAATACCATTGTGTCCGTAACGTTTACCTAAAGAACGAGTCCATTTGATTATAGCTTCTTTCGATGCACCATAGCTACCAATAATATCCATACACGCCGCATTTGAAGCAATATTCAAAATATTCCCTCTTATGCCATTTTCAAGCATATAGTCTATTTCGTTACGCATCAAAAAGAATGCCGCCTTGAAGTTTATATCTGTTAATGCGTCCCATTCTTCTTCGGTGATATCCCACGGTTCATATCCTCTGCCTGTTAACTGATTCGTTCCCATCGCAGCCGCATTTACAAATCCGTTAAGTCCACCTAAAATCTCTGACGCTTCATCGAATAACGCAATATGCTCGTTTACATTTGTTATATCAAAAACCTCATAATATAAATTCTTGCTGTTTATTTCTTCCGCAGCGTTTTTCAGTTTTTCCTCATTTCTGCCTGTTATTAAAACTTTTGCACCGGCATCACAAAAACGTTTTGCGATAGCTTTTCCAATGCCGCTTCCACCGCCGAAAACCAATATTTTATCATTTCTTAATTTCATTTTAATCCTCCGTCTTATCACACTCTAACAGCATCAGCAAGGTAAGCTCAAGAGCTTCGAGCATTCCGTCAATACTTATACATTCATCCGGCTGATGTACAGCACCATGTCCCTGCGGCGAATTTTCAGGGAGCCCCCATTTGAGCGTAGTTCCAATTTCCGCAGCGCATGGCAGATATCTTGCGTATGTTGCGCCTGCGTTGACATAAACCGCAGGATTTATATTACCTGTAAATTTTTTATATGCCGTAAGGCAAGCTTGTAGCATAGGATGATTAATATCTGTAATATGTGCCGGCGCTTCTGATTCAAATGATATATTCCAGCCTTTTTCAAAAAATACGTCTTTAATTTTTTCTTTTAAATCGACTATATCAACACACGCACCAAAACGCAGATTAAAATGCAGTTTTATTTTTCCATTCTCAACACTTATCATGTCATTTGCAAAAGTCAATTTACCGAAATCGGGATCTGCGTTTTCAATGCCAACTGTTTCTCCGTAATAATGAGACAGAAGTTCTGACACAAATTCAATCTGCTTGCAATCATTTTCTGCCAAATGCTGACACTTTTTCAACAATTCGCATACCAGATATCCTGCATTCACAGAGCCTTCCGGTAAAGCTGTATGCTTTGAAACACCGTAAGACTTGATGATTATTTCATTCTTTTTGGAAATAACAGACATATTTTCGTTTTCGTACATTTTTATATCCGCGTACAGCTCATCCGTATAATCAAGCTTTACCTCTACTTTAGCGGTAATTGCACCTTTAACATTACTACCTGAGATTTCTTTTATTGATTCGAGAGGCTCATTGCAAACTGCGGTAAATTGAAGCATCCCCTTATTTCCGTGATAAAGCGGAAAAGCAGTATCGCAGACAAGCGAAAAATCCAGTGCTTCGTGATTTTGGTTATAGTTTACAATATCCTGCATACCCGATTCTTCGTTTGCTCCCGTAAAGCATACAAGTTGTGAATTAAATGGAATATCCAGTTCCTTTAACATTTTCGCACAGTACAGAGAAATAACAATCGCTGATTTATCATCCAGAACACCTCTACCAATTAAAAATCCATCCTTTTCAACAGGCTCAAAAGGTTTTGTTAAAGTCCAGTCGTCACCCACCGGCACAACATCGGCATGTGCAAAAAGTCCAAGACTTTTTGTCCCGTTGCCGTAATTTGATAGCAAATACCCTTTATCATTATGTAGCTCTGTTTCAAAACCGTTTTTACCATATAATTGATTGATAAACTCCAACATCTTACGGCAGTCCTTTCCGAAAGGAGCGTTTTCTTCTTCTGTTTGTCTTACAGACGGTATTTTTATAAGCTCTTTTAACGTGTCAACTATTTCTTCTTTATGATTTGTAATATAGTTATGTATCAGTTCTTTCATAATCTTTTCCTTTCCATTCTATTTGGAGTGTGATGTTCTGTCTATAATATTATTTTGTATGCTGTCTTTAAGCTTTACGAAGTATTCCGAAAAACCTGTTACACGTACACGCAGATTTCTGTACTTTTCAGGATTTTCTTGTGCGGCAAGCAAATCTTCTTTTGATACGTATGTAAGCTGAAAATGAACGCCTCCGTTTTTAAAATATGTTTCAAACATATCGACGGTTTTTTCAAAATAGCTGTCATTTTTTATAAGCTGCTCGTCTAAAGATATATTTGTAACCGTCGAACCGCAGGAAATAGCATACGGGTCAAGCTTTGCAATTGAATTAAGCAGAGCCGTAAGACCGTTTCTGTCCCTTCCTTCGCTTTGACCTATTCCGAATTTTATTAGCTCTCCGTCAAATCTTCCGTCTGGAGTTGCCTTTGTTTTTTCACCAAACCATTTGTGATGTTCATTATAACCCAACAAATCACCCACAAGCCATTGATACCCGAATACATTCTTTTTATCCTTCATAAAATCATAAAAGCTTTTATAAAGTTTTTGAGCAACATAATTTGATAAGTCGTCATCGTTGCCGAAGAAGTTACCCTTTTTCAGGATAATATTTCTTAATTCTTCATAATTTTCCCAATTGTTTTGCACTGCTTTTATAAGTTCGGATAAAGTAACAATCTTTTCGTCATAAACAAATTGTTTTACAACAATCAGCGAATCTATAACATTTGTAATTCCCAACAGCATCGGTGAGGCTATTACCACGTTACCTCCACCTTGAGTAAGGCTTTTTGCATTTTCTATACAGTCATTAAAAATAAGTGAAGAAACATAATTTACATCTTTCGCTCTTTGCAGATTATATTTATCATCATAATCAAAGCCAATTTGCAAATCCGAAAAAAGTTCTTTTTCAAAAATATCGTAAAAACAGTCAAAGTCAGCACAACTCTTTATTATATCCGATTTTCTGTGAAAAAGAGTTTCTATGCATCGAATAATATTAATTTTTGAATTGCTTCCTGTTATAGCTCCTAAAAATGCAGGCTCATTACAGCCTACCGTTGTATATGAAACGGCTCTTTCATAAGGAAATCCGCAAATTTCGGTATAGCATTTAATACGTTTTTCATCATTTGTAAATGCAATTCGTTTATGAGAATCTTTACGTTCACAATCCATCATATATCTGAACACATTATGCGGAGTTCTTTCTGTCCAACGCAATGTTACCTGTGGTATATATGTGGGAAGCTCCATAAGGCTTTCCACAATCAGCTGTGACACCTCGTTAAATCCGTCTTCACCATTAGGTAAATATCCACCCACACAAAAATGTGACTCTCCACCTCTGGTAAATTGCGGTGCGGTGATACGCGTTGCTGCTTGAAGCATTAAGAAAAGCTCCTGCAAATATTCTTTTGCTTCTTCTCTTGTTAAAATTTTATTTTCAATATCTTCTCTATAAAACGGAGTTAAGTATCTGTCGAGAGTACCGACACTGTCAGGGTCTGCACTAAAACAAATATAAATCGAAAGTATCGCTTCATAAAAATTTTTAGGCTTATTTTTTGGTACATTCAATAGAGCGTTTGACAGCTTTTCAAGATTTTTTCTATATGACGTATTCTGAACTGTTTTAGAAAATTCAAGTGCCCTGTTCGAACATTTTTCAGCCCATTTTATAAGGGCATCCGCAACTTTTTTAAGTCCCTCCAAAAATTCAATTTCTTCAGGTTTTGTATGCAGTTTCATTGATTCATCAATGTCAGCAACTATTCCTGAAATTCCCTTATCCAAAATCTTCCTATAATCAGCCGTTGCGTGCTGCCATTCCATAGTAGAAATATTATCAACAGGCTTTATATAGAATTGTGACATTACTTCCCGAGTGGATTTATGACCTTCTCGGCGAAAGGCATCTCCTGCCACCGAACCATCAAAGTTAAAAAAACCTGTCATGCATGAATATTCCGTTATTTTTGGTTCCTGATTCAAAATATACTCACAAATTCGTTTTACTTCCATTTCCGATTCAGATAAAAATAAATCTTTTCTGTCAAAAGCTGTTTTAACCGGGTTGACATACATTTCACCATTTAGCGTCATTTGAGTCAGTTTTTCTATTCTTTCATTCATAATGAAACCACCTTTTTTGTTTTTTTAATAATATAATATTAAAATTTATAGTTAATGTAAATGTCATAAACATAATATTTGTCTTTTACGGCACAGATTATTGACGAATTAACCCTATTGTGTTATAATTGAATTGAATTAATATAAATAGTATAGAGATGATAAAAATGGAAAACATTCATATTACAAAAATTTATTCTGTTATATGTACAAAACCGCTGTCTTCTGATGTGAAAAAGGTTGTTTATGGCAAAAACCTTAGTTATCACGAAATTATTTTTAAACTGTCCGGCGATTGCGTTACAAGTTTCAATAAAAAAAAACTGCATAATACACCGAACACAATTAGGTTTTTACCCAAGATAAACAACGTGGAATATTATGTTGATTTTAAAGAACACGGCTCATGTATAGATGTGTATTTCGACACACTGGAAAAATTACCGGAAGATGCATATAATATAGACGCTTCAAAAAATCTGAAACTGAACAATTTATTTGTTAAAATCTATAATATTTGGACAAGAAAGCCTCAAGGGTATTATAATAAATGTCTTTCTTTGCTTTATGAAATTTTCAGCGAAGTTGAATTGTTAAAATACACTCCCTCTGAAAAAGTAAAGCGTCTTGAAAAAGGCATCGACTATCTCAATGAAAATGCCCTGACACAAAATATAGATTATTGCCGACCGGCATACTTATGCAATATATGTCAAACATATTTCCGCAGAGAGTTTAAAGAGATATTCGCTGTTTCTCCCTTACAGTATGTAAGAAAAATACGAATAGATTATGCAAAGGAATTACTTTTGCTTAATCAATATTCCGTATCGGACATCGCATATATGTGCGGATATACCGATGTATATCAATTTTCAAAACAATTTAAAAAGCAAGTTGGGGTTTCCCCAAAGAAATATAATGGTTCTTAATTAATGGCTGCTGAATAATCAAAAAATGATGTCGCTATGCGACATATAAATATTTTGCTCTCAAAATATTTATTTCAGCAGGCTTTATCAATGCGAACTGTGTAAAATCCTTGATTTTACACGAAAAATTATGACAATAGTCATAATTTTTCTAAATGCGATTAAAAATCGCATTTATTCAGTGAGCATTATATATTCTCAGAATTAATTTTCCTGTATTTTAAAGGTGTAATACCGTTTTCAAGACGAAAAGACTTTATAAAATATGAGTATGATTCAAAACCGCAAAGTTCGCATATTTTGCTTACACTTAAATCTGTAGTTCTTAAAAGCCGTTTTGCCTCAGTCAATCTGAGATTGTTCATATAAATATGGATTGTTTTTCCATTGTACTTTTTAAATATGCGGTTCAAGTAATTCGGATGATAGGAAAATGCATCACCTATATCTGAAAGAGTTATTTTTTTTGTGAAATTTTTATTGATATATGCAAGCAGGTCTTTTATAAGTGTCGGTGATTTATCACATTCGGTCAGAATCATGGAATTTATGACAAAGCTTTTAAATTCTGCAGACACAAATTCATGGTAAAGCATATTTCTTTTGATATAATAATTAAGCATTCTGTCAAAAATGATATGGCTTTCGCTGTCGCAACGTAAAATTACCGGAAAAACATCAGATGTGGCAGTTGAAAATATTAAATTTGGATTGAAATTGCTGTTGTTTTGCGGCGGTCTTGGAATTTCGCAGCTGTTTTCAAATATAAAATCAAAATTCAAAATATAATACTCGCAAAATTCATTGAATTTAAGCTTGTAGGGCGTTGCCGGAGGGAAAATAATCGCTTCATTTTCCGTTAAAGTGTATTTTACGCCATTTAAATAAAAATCCATTTCTCCTGAAGCTATGAAAAACAATCTATGGTCGTAAGCGTACATATAATCGGGATATTTGTTAACTGTCGTGATAGTTGTTCTTTTTGTTATATATCGTATAAACGGATTAAACGTGTGAAGCCCCATATTTATCAACCTCTCAAAAAGTTTATTTTGTTATGTTTATTGTTTGTTTAGTGTATTGATTATACCATATTTATTTGATATAATCAAGAAAAAAATAATAAAGGTGTGATTTTTTTATGTTTAAGACATTGGTGAGATTTTCAGACGGTTCAGTGCAAGAGGTAAAGCCCTGCATAAAGGAAACAAACATAATCAAATATGCGGTTATCGGGCGTGAGACATTTGATTTTAAAAAGGTAAGTTATATTGATGTATCAGTATGCGATGTTGAAATTAAAGCCGGGGATGACGGATTTTTTCTTTGTCCGGGAGGCTGGTGGAGGACAAAGCTCCATGACTGTGCGATTGGATATTTTACAGAGCGTTCAGATATTGATTATATAAATTATGATCCACATCTGTATGTTTTGGGAATAAATCATAATAATAAGGCTTATATTGCAATAACTTCGGGAATGAAAGAAATTTCACATCAACGGATTTGTGTTGAAAACAACAAATATGAATTTTATTTCCGATTTGAAATTGATGAAGAAGAATTGTATGAAGATATAAAGTTGGAAATACATGAGCTTGAGGGTGACTTATCCTACAGTGCTATGGGTAGAGAATACAGAAAGTTTGTTTTGAAAAACGGATTTGTCAGTATAAAAGACAGATTGGATGAAAATCTGAAATATGCGGCAGAAACGGTTTGCGTAAGGGTAAGAATGGGGTGGAAGCCTGTTCCTTGTACAATTCTTGAACAGACGGAAGAAAATGAACCTCCCGTTCATGTTGCGTGTACGTTTAAGCAAGTTGAAAATTTGATGAGAGAATACAAAAAAGCCGGAATTGAAAAAGCAGAATTTTGTCTTGTTGGGTGGAATAAGGGCGGACATGACGGAAGATGGCCGCAGATATTGCCTCCTGAAGAATCGCTGGGCGGTGAGGAAGATTTATTGTCGCTTATAAAGACTGCAAAAGAATTGGGGTATACTATTGCTCCTCATACAAACAGCACCGACTCCTACAGCTTGGCAAATAATTTTGATTGGGATTTTGTAGCTCGAAAAAAAGATGGTTCACTAAGTGTAGAAGCGGAAAAATGGGGCGGAGGAAGATCATATAATATATGCCCGAAAAAATCGTTGGAGCTTGCATATGAAACGTTTCCGCCGGTGGCAAAGTTAGGATTTTACGGTACACATTATATAGATGTTATAACGGCAACACCTCCGAGAACTTGTTATAATCCCAATCATAGAGTGAATAAAAAAGAATCTTGTGAATATTTTGATGAACTTTTTGAGTATTCAAGAAAACTTTTTGGTACGGTAGGATGCGAGGTGGGTATGGAGCATAGCATGAAAAAATGTGATTTTATACTGTACAGCTCAATGAACAACGGATTGAAAAGAAAAGAAGAAAAATTGGAGTTGTTTTCGGAATATGTTCCGTTCTGGTATATAGTATTTCACGGTATTATTTTATATAATCCCTATGCCGGAACCGTTAATGCCTTACTGAATCGTAATCCGGACGCATTGCTTCGTTTGATAGAGCTTGGCGGAAGACCTGTAATATATTATTATTCAAAATTTGTGTCGGATGGTACTGATTGGATGGGAGATATTGATTTCACAATGGATACGGAAGAAGATGTAAAATCCGGAACAGAAGCAGCACTTAAGACTGTGGATATTTACAACGAGATGAGCTATCTTCAATATGAATTTATAGACAAACATGAAAAGATAGGTGAAAATTGTTATCGCACGGTATATTCTGACGGAAGTGAAGTTACGGTAGACTACAATAAAAAAACATATAATTTAAAAAGAGGTAAAAACTAATATGAATTTTGTTATACAAGGAATAGGTATAGGTGGAATGATATTGTGTTTTTTATGCTTTTGGGGTAAAAAACATAATAACGTACTTTTAATAAAGTTGGCAGCGGATGTGTTGTGGGCAATACATTATTTTATGCTTGGCGCTTTATCGGGTGGGATGGTTAATGTTATATGTTGTATAAGAGAGTGTATATATTTGCTTGATAAGAACGAAAAAAGAAGATATATATGGCTTCTGTTTTTTGTGGTGATTAACTGGATTTCGGCAATTTTTACATGGAAGGGAATACAAAGTCTCTTACCTACAATTGTTACGACATTTGGTGCTTATTCCTTTTGGCAAAAAAATGTTAAGGTTACGAGAGTTTTGGGTGTGACCAACGGTATTATGATGTTTACATATGACATTTTTGCAAAATCATATATAGGAATGGTAAGTGAGAGCCTATCAATAATATCCGCAGGTATTACGTTGATTAAATTCAGAAAACAAGAATAAAAATTTCCTATAATCTATTAAAGCAGAGAAAATGGGGGTGCGGACATATTCCTGGATTACGAAAGAAGTGAAAATTTATGTATACAAAGGGACAAAAGGAACGTGCATTAAAAGAATTTGAACGATTAGGATCAGTTCAGGCTGTAGTAACGCTATTGGGAAAGTCACAAAAAGTGTGCAACAAGTAACACATAAGCAACAAAAATCTCAATCTAATAAATGCTCACTGAATAAATGCGATTTTCAATCGCATTTAGAAAAATTATGACTATTGTCAAAATTTTTCGTGTAAAATCAAAGATTTTACACAGTTCGCATTGATAAGATTATTAAAAGAGATGTTTTTCTCCTAAAAAGAAGGGCATCTATTTTTTTATGTTTATTTTTAGAGCAGACAAGCAAAAATAAAGTTTTGTATGAATATAAATGTAGAAATAAATCAGAGGAGAGGATTATATTGAAGAAGAAAACGGTTCAGATTATATGTTTATACTCGGGTGAAGAGGAACTGCGGCAAATATTTATTTATTCCTTTCGCCATTATCTTAAATATAAATTTACGATGCATAATACTAAGGTAACTTAGTATACATGATGAATGGTCTGTTATTTCAGGAGGACGATGATGTATATAGAAATAAGCAACCCCATGGATTATCATGTGGCATTGTACATAAGATTATCAAAGGAGGACGAAAATGAAGGACCATCCGAAAGCGTAACCAATCAGAAATCGCTGTTGAATGAATTTGTCAGTCAGCACAGACTTTCCGTGTACGACACTTATATTGATGACGGTTGGAGCGGAACAAGCTTTGAAAGACCTGATTTTAAGCGAATGATAGCGGATATTGAAGACAAAAAGGTGAATATGGTCATTACAAAAGACCTTTCTCGTCTTGGGCGTGACTACATCATGACAGGGCATTATATGGAACGGTATTTTCCCGAAAAGCGAGTGAGATATATTTCCCTGCTTGACGGAATTGACACCGGAGTAGAATCCACAGCGAATGACATAACGCCGTTTCGCGCAATTATGAACGATATGTATGCCAAAGACATATCAAAGAAAATTAAAAGCGTTAAGCGGGATAAGCAGAGAAAAGGTCAGTTTATCGGAGGCAAAGCGCTTTATGGTTACAAATTACACCCAACAGAGAAAAATAAAATCATCATAGACGAAGATGCGGCTTTAACTGTACGTCGTATATTCGGCATGGCTTTGGAGGGTATGAGTTGCAGACAGATTGCCGTAAAATTAAACGAGGAAGGTATTCCTACTCCCGCACAGTACGCAGGACTGACAATCAATAATCCCGGACCGTACAGCGGCAGGTGGAGCAGTGAACGGATTTCCGATATGCTTCAAAATGAAACATATATAGGCAATATGGTGCAAGGTCGGACAGTGAAGATAAGCTATAAATCAAAAAAATGCGTAAAACAATCTCGGGAAAATTGGGTTGTGGTTGAAAACACACACGAGCCTATTATTGACAGAGATACCTTTCAAAAGGTGGGAGTGTTGATAAACAGCCGCAAGCATACAAGAAACCGAACCTATGACTTTATGCTGAAAGGATTAATTTTCTGTCATGAGTGCGGTTATCCTTTAGCTGTAATTAATCGTAAAAATGCCGCAGGCGAGGATATATTGTATTTTGTATGTCATACATATCAGCGTTTTACAAAAGCCGGAGTTTGCACCGGTCACATAATCAAGGAACAAACTGTTACAGAAGCAATTATTGAAAGAGTGCGTGAGGTTTGTGAGGAATATCTCGATCCGAAGGATATTCTCCCGGTGGCACAAGAAGCGATAGAAGAATCGGAAAAGGAAGAAAATAACGAAGCGGAAAGTCAATCTTTGCATAATAGGATTGATGCATTAACAGTTAATTTAGACAAAATATATATGGATAGGCTTAGCGGTTTATTGTCCGAGTCTGACTTTGAACGTATTTATAGGCGCATCAAAACAGAACGCAGTGCGTTGGAAGAAAAACTGAAAAAATCGGAGGAACAAAAACAAAGTCCCGTCAGCAGCGCTGACAAGGCGAAAGAATTGGTTCAAGGCTTTATTGAATCCGCATTTACAAGCCGAGAGGTATTAGTCAGCCTTATAGAGCGTGTGGAGCTGACAGAGGATAAAAAGGTTATTATAAAATTCAAATTTAGGCAGCCGGAGCAAAATTAATAAAATTAAATGCCTGCGCCGCAGTAAACGGTGCAATTTTCAAGGCTCAATCGCTTACAATAGCTGCGGCGATCAGTATCGAGAATAGAGAAAAAAGCAATAAAAAAATTAGCTGATGAGTTTAACATAAATTAGCGTCAATTATGTTAATATCGGTCATTCTTGCAAACAGCATCAATGACCGATATTTTTCTAAAGAAAATTTACATCGTAAATATTAATTTTATATCATTATTGTTCTAAACAAAGGCGATCGATAATAGAATAAAAGAAAAAGAGGTGTCACAAATGTTAATTTTAAATAACGAACAAGCATTGGAATATCATCCGATAATAAAATACATTCCGCGGCGTCTTAGAAAATATTTATCCATGATATGCCTTAACGAGACGGAGGAGGTACGTTTGAGAAAGGGACGTCCCTTGATGGTTTATTTTAATGACGGTGGATATTTTATTGATGAACACGCAAGGCTTTCGAAAAATGAAGACAATGGGGTAATTGTTGAAAATACCGATATTGAAGAGGCAATTGAACTGATAAGCGGAAGCTCATTGTATGCGTTTGAGGATTGCTTGAAGCAAGGATATATAACTATATGCGGAGGACACAGAGTAGGTCTGTGCGGAAGTGCTGTTTTGGAAAAGGGTGTTATAGCTTCTCAAAAAAATATAAGCAGCATTAATTATCGCCTTTCCCGTGAAATTATGGGAGCTGCCGAAAAGCTGATACCTTATTGCATAAAAGAGGGACGTGTTCTGAACACGCTTATTATTTCGCCTCCCGGCTGCGGAAAAACAACCATGCTCAGAGATTTGATACGAATAATTTCGCAAAAGGGCTATCGTGTTTCGGCTGCCGATGAACGAAATGAGATAAGCGCGGTACATAACGGTTATGTGGGATACAATCTGGGATATTCCTGCGATGTTCTTGAGGGAGCGTCAAAATCGGAGGCAATGCTTATTTTGCTGAGAACAATGTCACCGCAGGTTATAGCAACCGATGAAATAGGTCTGAAAGAGGATATATATGCTGTTGAAAGAGCCATATTTTCCGGAGTGTCGGTGATTGCGACGGTTCATTCGCAAAATTTGGAAGCACTGAAAAAAGCTAATATATCGTTGATTGACAAGTTTGAATGTTTCGTGACGTTAAGTCACCGAAAGGGACCGGGGACTGTTGAGGAGGTGTTTTGTGATATATAAAATAATAGGAAGTGTTCTGATTATATGCGGAACAACCATATACGGTCTGTCAAAAGCTTTTGTTTTAAATAAAAGATATAAAAGCCTTTTAAAAATATCCTCCGGACTTACCGTGATGGAAAATGAAATGAATTATACCTGTGACTGTATAGATATTATACTCGGTCGTGTTGCTTCGGTAATAGGAATGGGGGAAATATTTTATGACGCATCTGTAATGAATCATGATATTCCGATAAAACAGCGGTGGAAAGAAGCTGTCAATAAGTCATGTCCGTCTTTAAAGCTTACGGAAAATGACTGTGAAATTATTTCCTTTCTCGGAGGAGAGCTTGGAATGACCGATCGTGACGGACAGGTTAAAAATATAAATCATGTGAAATCATTGATTAATATTCAGGCGGCAGAAGCAAAATCCGAATATGATAATCAGTCAAAAATGCTGCGGGGACTGGGAATAACGGCAGGAATATTTTTGGTGATTATATTACTGTAAGCTATGATTTATCACATACTTTAATTTCCTTAATTTTTATACGATATACTTTGTGCCGTCGATAGGCGGCGGAATGGAGATAAACATGAATGTTGATTTAATATTTCAAATTGCCGGAGTCGGGATAATAGTTGCTGTTTTAAATCAGCTTCTTATTCGTGCCGGACGAGAGGAACAGGCTCTTTTAACAACAATAGCAGGTCTTGTTGTCGTCCTTTTTATAGTAACTAAGGAAATAGGGGAGTTATTTGAAACAATTAAAATAATATTCAAATTTTGAATTTAATGAAAACACATAAAGTGAAAAATAGGATTACGTTTTCAAATACCATGAGTTATTTGCCGCAAGAATGGCGGCGGAATGAGGATTAATATGAATATATTTGCGGCTGCCGCTTTGGGAATTGTGGGTACGTTGTTGGCTGTTATGATAAAAAATACACGTCCGGAGTTGGCAATTCCGGTATCCTTGGCAACTTGTATTTTAATTTTGCTTTACACGGTAAGGGGACTGGGAAATGTATTTGCACAATTTGCCGATATAATAGAAAAAAGCGGCATAAATGAAAAGTATTTTGAAATTGCGGTAAAGGCTTGCGTGATAGCATATATTACCCGGTTTTCGAGTGAATTATGCAAGGACGCGGGAGAAGGAGCAATTGCCGTTAAGCTGGAAATGGCAGGCAAGGTTTCGATTGTGATTCTCTCAATGCCTGTAATTTCGGGATTTATTAATGTTATTTCGGAACTTTTGGATAAAATTTAAAGGGAGAAATGCAATGAAAAAAATACTGATTCCTGTTATATGTCTGCTGGTGTTTTTTCATACATCGGTGTTCGCGCAGGAAATAACAACACAAATTGAGGGTGAGGATTTTTTTAATTCATCGGTGACAGAGCTTGCAAAGGGTGATTTTTCTCTTTCGCCGGGCAGAATACTTGATTATATATATAAAATATTGACTGATGAATTTAATTCTTCAAAAAAACTTGTAATGTGCATATTTATTATTGCGTTAATTTCGGGGATATTCAGTGTTGTAAAGCAAGGGGATAACAGTGCAAACAATGTTTCGTTTTTTGTGTGTTATTGCCTGATAACAATAGCGTCCGCAAAGCTTGTTACGGTAAGCGTAGGCTACGGGACCGATGTTATTGAAGAAATGAGCACTTTTATAACTAAGCTTGCACCTCTTTTGTCAATGCTTCTTGCTGCGGGAGGATATACTTCATCGGCAGCTGTGTTTTATCCGGTGTTTTCTTCCTCGGTATATTTGATAAGCACCGTAATAGAAAAATGTATAGTACCGCTTATATATATAAGCTGTGTAATAGGTATTGTCAATAATTTAAGCGGAAAATCACAGCTCAATAACTTTAACAAAATTATAAAATCTTTTTCCAGGTGGATTCTTGCGGCGATTTTGACAATATTCTCCGGAATTAATGCTATCTATGGATTTTGTACACCCTCTCTTGACAGCCTTGGTATGAAAACGGCTAAATTTGCAATCGGAAGCATTGTGCCTGTGGTGGGAGGTTTTCTTTCGGAAAGTATAGAAACCGTTATCGGAAGTACGAGGCTGATGAAAAATGCAGTGGGTACGGCGGGAATAATTTCTCTGATTGTAATATGTGCCGTACCTGTTATAAAGACCGCCGCAATTATGTTGATGCTGAAAATTTCGGCGGCGGTTATAGAGCCGGTGAGCGACAAACGTTTTTCAGATATGCTAATGGAGGTTGCCGACGCGGTTACAACTGTTTTTGCAATGCTTATAATTGCATCCGTTCTTTTTATAATTTCGATTGCTATTATTATAAGCACAACCAATGTGACAATGTAGCAAGGGGCTGATTATTAAGTATGAAAGCATATTTGATGAGTATTGTATTTGCCGTATTAATTTCCGTGTTTGCGGGAATGATACTGCCCGACAAATGGGATAAATACATAAAAATAATAACGGGACTTATAATTATAAGCACAATTGTAACTCCTCTGCAAAAAGCATGGAATTTCAGTTATGACGGAAATATCAGAGAATATAATGACATAAAATTTGACGCGGAAGAATATCGCAGTCAGCTTATTTCGGAGGAATTGAGCAAAAAAATCAAAGAGGATATTTCAAAAAGATTGTCGGAAGAATTTCATATAAATCCGGAAATAAGGGTTTTGGTGGGAACGAATGAGGATAATGAGATAACAGGAGTCAAAAAAATTGAATTAAACGGAGATAACCTTTCGGATAAAGCGGCAGATCGTCTGAAAGAAATATATGCTCCCGAAGAGGTAATTATCAATGGAGTTAAAAAAATTAACTAAATTTATAAATATCGAGAATAATAAGTATCTTTTTTTAATAATATTAGTTGGGGTTGTATTTATGTTATTTGCCGGTGGAGGTGATAATAAAGAAAAGGTAAAAAATAATACGACATTTGAAATAACAACCAATGACGAAGAAAGGCTTAGAAGAATTTTGTCGGAGATAAACGGTGTCGGAGCCGTTGATGTTATGATTACCTACTACTCTACACCCAAAACCGACATAGCCTATGAAATAAATCAATCTAATTCTCAGAGGGAGGAAAAAGATTCATCAAAAAGCCGTGATGAAAGCTATGACAAACAAGCAATAATGTCCTCCGGTGAGCCGTTTGTTACACAATACACCTATCCGGAGGTAAAAGGAGTTGTGGTTGCTGCCGAAGGGGTGGGCAGTCCGGAGGTTAAGCAGCGTGTTGTCGATGCTGTAACCTGCGCTTTTAATATTGCCCCTCATAAGGTATATGTGGCAGAAAAACATGGGGGTTGAAGTAAAGGCTGAACACAGTATTCTCTTAAAGGGGCATACCTTTGCGTATTTCATACGTTACGGTTTTTTTACTGCCGCAAAGCGGCAAGATGTATGATTAAATTTGATAAATGAAAGGAAGGAAAAAAATGTTGGTTTTAAAGAAAAAAGAAATTGTTGCCTGTGCCCTGGTAGTACTTATAGGCGTTGCGGGATATTTAAATTGGTCATATCAGGATACGGTAAGAGTGACGGATGGTGATGATTACATAGAAACAGGTAAAAAGCTTGGAGAGGCTCAATATGTAAATTCCGAAAAATCAAATGTGGAATATGAGTCGGAGGAGGATACAAAGGTGGAAAATAACGAAACGGTTGAAACGGCGGCCTCTGCCGACTACTTTGTTCAGGCAAAAATGGAAAAGGAAAATTCCCGTTCAAAGGCACTCGAAATATTGAATAAGACAGCGGAAAATGAAAGCTTTGATGAGGAAACACGAAAAAATGCACAGCAGAAAATACTGGATATGGCTTCAAATACAGAAAAGGAAGCTGTCATAGAAAATATTGCAAAGGCAAAGGGATACAATGATATATCCGTTTATATAGACGGTGATGAAGCTGATATTATTGTAAAGAAAGACGGATTCGGTGAAAAGGATGTGAATATCCTTAAGGAATTGGTATCGGAGCAGCTTAATATTTCTCCAAATAATATAAAAATTGTTGAAAAAACCAAGTAAAATTTTATAAATCTTTTTAATTTTTAGACATTGAATTTATTTTTATTTTTTGGTATAATTTAATTAATCGAGTTGCGAGAGCGTAAGTCCGGATGATTTGCGCTCTTATTTTTTTTATTTTTTTAAAAGTATGATTTATGCTGCCGCAAGGCGGCGGAACGGAGGATTATTATGAATAATGAAGAAACAAAACATATTTTGGGTGTGGCACCGATAAATAAACTGATGGTGTCAATGGGAATGCCTATAATTATATCAATGATATTACAGGCATTTTATAATATTGTTGATAGTGCTTTTGTATCAAACATGGCGTATAACGGAGAACAGGCGCTGAATGCGCTCACTCTTGCATTTCCTGTGCAGATACTAATCGTTGCAGTAGGTATAGGAACGGGAGTGGGAACAAATGCGCTTTTATCAAAAACGCTCGGCGGCGGTGACCGAAAAACAGCCTCACAAATTGCCGGCAATTCAATTTTTTTGGGAGTTATAATATACATTGTTTTTCTTATGTTCGGATTGTTTTGCACGGGAATTTATTTAAAAACACAAACGTCAAATTCGCAAATTTACAGTATGGCATATGAATATCTCAGAATTTGCTGTGTATTTTCAATGGGAATAATATTCTTTTCTGTTTTTGAAAAGCTGCTTCAGGCAACGGGACTTTCCGTATATTCGACAATAGCTCAAATTGCAGGTGCGGTTACAAATATTGTATTGGATCCCGTACTTATTTACGGTTTGCTCGGTTTGCCCGAAATGGGAGTAAGAGGAGCTGCATATGCGACAGTTATAGGACAGGTTGTTTCCTTCCTACTTGCTTTGTTCTTTCATTTTAAATTTAATAAAGATATAATAAACGGTTTTAAATATATAAAGCCGTCGGTAAAATTGATAAAGCAAATATATGCGGTGGGATTTCCTGCTATAATCGCGCAGGCTTTAATGTCGGTTATGACTTATACTCTGAATATTATTTTTGGAAGCATAAGCGAGGAGATGGTAACTGCATACGGACTGTATTATAAAATTCAACAGTTTGTGTTTTTTGCCGCATTCGGTATGCGTGATGCAATTACGCCGATTGTTTCCTTTAATCATGGCAAAAGGGATAAGGGTCGTATTATAAAAGGCATTAAATGCGGAATCGGCTATACTCTTGTTATTATGTTGACAGGCATTATTGTCATTGAAACGGCAGCAGGTAAATTTTCCGCAGTATTCGGATTGTCGGGAACAACTCAAGCACTGTTTATGGGAGCAATGAGAATTATAACTTTAAGCTTTATTTTTGCCGGTATAAATATTGCACTGCAAGGTATATTTCAGGCGTTGAACAGCGGTATGGAATCTCTTGTTATTTCGGTATTGAGACAATTTATATTGGTTATTCCCGCTGCCGCTTTCTTTGCGGTACTTGCAAGACAGTCGCAGGATAATTCATGGCTTGTATGGACTGCATTTCCGATTGCCGAGATACGTACTGCTGTTGTTGCCTGTATTCTTTTAAAAAGGATTTATTATAAAAAAATAAAATTTATAGATAATCGTTAATTTTCAAAGTAAATTCCGTTGTGGAATTTACTTTGAAAATTAACTAATTGATAAAAATATAAATTATTAAAAAAAATGCTTGACAAGCTTTCTGATTTGTGGTATAATACTATTTGTTCATGCGAGGGTGGCGGAATCGGCAGACGCGCACGTTTGAGGGGCGTGTGGTTTTTACCTTGCGAGTTCAAGTCTCGTCCCTCGCACCAATGACACATATTTATTTATTATTGCGGAATAGTGTAAAGGTAGCACTAATGACTCTGACTCATTCTGTGAGGGTTCGAATCCTTCTTCCGCAGCCAAATAAGAACCTCAAGGTTGATAGAAACCTTGAGGTTCTTAGCTTTTGTTTTGGTTTCAAAGAAACCCTTTGCTTATGCGGTTTTTAGAATACTTCGTGTAAAAGTGCTGTTTTATGTAGATAATTTGCGTTCATCCGCGGCACCTTTTTTATGGCTTTTTCAGTCGGAAATATCCGTTATGCCGAAAAAATGAAACCGCAAAATTTGACCTCTTCCTTTCGTGTCATTTGTATGACCTATCGTGTCAACGGTTTGGCTTTTCGTGTAAAAGTATTATTTTCAAAAAAGCAACCCCACAGATTTACCGTTTGGTTATTCTGTGGGGCTTTCTATACGATAGACCATTTGATTTCTGTTCCGCTTTTGAATTTAAATACTATATGCTCTTTAGAGTATATTGTCATTGATTCTATCATCGCGTTCCAAAGTCCGGTATCAAAATCTGTAATCAAATGTTCCTGCTTTTCTAATT
>JAXEIW010000087.1:0-7632 GCA_034101885.1 Clostridia bacterium
TCGCCGACGCACCGTATAATTTTGTCATTAAGATCCTCTTTGCCGCCGAAACAGTCGAATATGCCGATTTTATTATTATATGCCATGGCATTTACGGTAAAATCTCTCCGTTTTAAATCTTCTTTTAAATTATCCACAAAAACCACGCTGTCGGGATGTCTGTTATCGAGATAATTTCCGTCAATTCTGAATGTTGTGACTTCATACGTAATTTTATCGATAATGACTGTTACCGTACCGTGTTTTATTCCGTTGGTGACAATTTTGTAATCGGAAAACACGGAAATTATATTTTCGGGCAGAGCGTTTGTACATATATCCCAGTCCATAGGTTTTTTTGAAAGAAGAATGTCACGGATGCAGCCGCCCACCGCATATGCGCAAAAACCGTTTTCTTCCAGTCGGCTAATTATAAAACTGACGTTTTTGGGTAATATTATTATACTGCTCATTTTGCATCATACCAACTGAAACCGCTTGATGTATCGGCTTTTAACGGTACGTTCAGCCTAACGGCGTTTTCCATTTCCTCACGCAGTAAAAGCTTTACCCTTTCTTCCTCGTCCTTCGGAGCTTCGATAATCAGCTCATCGTGTACCTGTAAAATAAGACGTGATTTCAGATTTTCTTTAATAAGACGTTTGTGTACCTTAACCATTGCAAGTTTTATAATATCGGCGGCGGTGCCCTGTATGGGAGTGTTTAGCGCAACACGTTCTCCAAATGCATGAATATTGTGATTGGTTGATTTTAGCTCCGGGATATAGCGTATTCTGTTCATCATTGTTTTAACATATCCGTCCTTTTCGGCCTCGGCTTTGATTTTTTGCATATACTCACGCACTCCGTGATATTTTTCAAGATATGCGTTGATATATGCTTTTGCTTCTTTTACCGGAATTTTTAAATCCTGCGAAAGACTGTATTCGCCGATTCCGTATACAATACCGAAATTCACTGCCTTTGCGGAGCTTCTCTGCTCCGGGGTAACCTCGGAAAGCGGAATACCCAGTACCTGTGATGCGGTAACCGCGTGTATATCCTCATTGTTTTTAAAGGCGTCAATCATGGTTTGGTCGTTTGCAATGTGTGCAAGAACTCTCAATTCAATCTGTGAATAGTCTGCATCCACCAAAATATAATCCTTGTTTTCGGCAATAAACATTTTTCTAAGCTCACGTCCAAGCTGTGTTCTTACCGGAATATTCTGCATATTAGGCTCGGTGGAGCTTATACGTCCCGTAACCGTTACTGTTTGATTGAATTGAGAATGTATTCTTCCTGTTTGAGGATTTATAACGGGGAGCATACCGTCGCAGTAGGTGTTTTTCAGCTTTGTCAGTTGACGATATTCTATTAGAAGCTCAATAATAGGATGAGAATTTCTCAGCTTTTCCAAAACCTCAATATTTGTTGAATAGCCGGTTTTTGTCTTTTTAAAGGATTTTAAGCCTAATTTTTCAAATAATATTACACCAAGCTGTTTGGGAGAGTTGATATTAAATTCTTCTCCGGCATATTCGTATATTTCTGAGGTCAGAGCCTTTATTTTTGTATCAAGATAAAGAGAAAACTCATTCAGCTGCTCCTTGTCAATTTTTATTCCGTAAATCTGCATATCCGCAAGAACTCTTATTAACGGCAGCTCTATTTCATAGTATAAATCATGCTGACCGTTTCTTTCGATAAGCTCGCTTGTCTTTTTGTAAAGAGGCTCTATTGCCAAAGCTTTTTTACAGATTACGGTAAAATCGGTGCTTGAGTCAAATAAGGACAGCTGATTTGATTCGGGCTGAGAGTCAAGCTCTATGCCGAAATAATCGTGTATAAGAGTATTAAGACTGTATTCACTTTTTGCCGGATTAATAAGGTATGCGGCAATTTCAACATCATAGCTTATATCGGGAATATTTATAATATTGTTAAGCTTAACAAAGATTTCTTTTGCGTTTGCCGTATACAGCTTAATATCACTGCGCTCAAAAAGATTTTTAAGTAAAGGCATAATTTCGTTTTTGTTGACGCTGTATAAATCAATTCCCACAGCTTTTTTATCCGATGCAAGAGCTATTGCCGAAAGCTCTTCACCGTTAAATTCGCATACAAAGGAAAGGTTGCCGCAGATGTTATCGGTAAATTTATTCAATTCATCGGCAGAGGTGATTTCGCTTATGCTTGTATCTTTAAAAATATCTTCACCGGCAGGCTTTATAATACTTTTATCGTTAAAATCAAGACGTTTGATAATGCTGTTAAGATTGAGCCTGTTTAGAAGTTCAAAGGCTTCCGGCGTGGCACAGTCGGAAATGCTTCCGCCAAATTCACATTCCGAAAAGTCAAAGGGAACGGGAACGTCGCGTATGATTGTGGCAAGGGTTTTACTCATAAAAGCAGAATTTTTTCCCTCAGTGATTTTTTTCAGCATTGCGCCCTTTAAATCAATTTCATCAATATGCTCATATATATATTCAATGGATTTATATTTTTCTATAAGGGATATGGCAGTCTTTTCACCGACACCGCTTACACCGGGAATGTTGTCGGAGGGATCGCCCATAAGAGCCTTTATGTCAATAAATTCTTTGGGCGTTACATGGTATCTTTCCTTAACGGCTGTTTCATCATAATAGGTTGTTTCATTCACGCCGCTTTTTGTTACCGTCAGAATAACCTTGGTTTTGTCGGTGGCAAGCTGTAAATCGTCCTTGTCGCCGGTGGCAATATAACATTCAACACCGCTGTCCTCGCATATCCTTGAAACGGTTCCTATGATGTCATCTGCTTCATAGCCCTCAAGCTCAAAGCTTTTTATTTTCATTGCCTTTAATATATCCTTTGATATCGGCATTTGAACCTTAAGTCCGTCCGGCATAGGCTTTCTTTGAGCTTTGTATCCGTCATACATTTTATGACGGAAGGTAGGAGCTTTAAGGTCATAGGCGGTGCAAATATAATCAGGCTTTACCTCATCAATAAGCTTGAAAAGCGTGTTTAAAAAACCGTAAACGGCATTTGTGGGAGTGCCGTCCTTTGAGCTTAAATACCGTACTCCGTAAAATGCTCTGTTAATAATACTGTTTGAATCTATTATCAATAATTTTTTCATTTAACAAATTAACTCCCTTCGAAAATAAGGTTTGAAAAGAATATACGTATTATAAAATATGTATATACTTTAGCAAAACCGCAAATACGGAATTGTATCGAAATTTAAATCAGATACAAACTTATTATACCACAATTTTGGTAATAATTGCAATAAAAAATGCAGATATTTCAATATATCTGCAAATTTTTTATGTATTGCTTTATGCCAATGAGCTTAAAGAGGCAAAAATGCTTATACCTATTGTGAAAATCATTGCAACGGCGATGGCAATACATATTATTCTGATTTGCTTTTTTGAAAAACGCATATAAACTCCTCCTGTCTTAGGATAATTAATTGTTTTTATGTTCCTTTTTGATTTTTCTCAAATTCTTAAAAAAGTCGGAAATAAGAGAACTGCACTCCTTTTCCATATGTCCTCCCGAAACATTTACGTTGTGATTAAACAAATCGTTTTCGAATAAATTCATAACGCTGCCCGCGCAGCCCGATTTGTAATCGTATGCTCCGAAATAGAGATTGTCTATTCTTGCCGAAATTATAGCGCCGGCACACATGGGGCATGGCTCTAAGGTTACATAAATGTCACATTCGGGAAGCCGCCATCCTCCAAGCTTTCGACAAGCCTTGTTTATTGCGGAAATTTCTGCATGACATAAGCAATTTTTTTTTGTTTCACGCCTGTTATATCCTCGCGCAATAATTTTCCCTTTGTGAACAATTACGGCGCCAATCGGTGTTTCGGCAATATCGCAAGCCTTTTTTGCCTGTTTTAATGCCGCAGTCATAAATTCTTTTTTATATTCCATGGCTTTATTTATTTGCATTGACGTGTTCGTCAAAGGTTTCGGTAAATATGTGACTGCCGTCATTTTTTGAGGTATCAACTCTGTAGTATAAATAATTGTGCTTTTCGGGATTTAATGCAGCCTTTATCGATTCAATGCCGGGAACGGAGATAGGTCCTATCGGAAGTCCTTTATACTTATATGTATTGTAAGGAGAGTCAAATTCCAAATCCTTGTATAAAACCTTGTCAACATTGTATTTTCCCTGTGAAATTGCATAAATTACCGTTGCGTCTATTTGCAGAAGCATATCGTCGTTTAATCTGTTTTCTATAACTCCGGCAATTTTTCTTCTGTCGGCATCTACCTTTGCTTCTCGTTCAATCAATGACGCTTTTGTTATTATTTCAAAAATGTTGTCATAAGATGATGAAACGGTTTTATATTGCTTTTCAAATTCGCCTAACATTTTGTCTATTATTTCATGGGCGGAGGAATCGGCGTAAAATTCGTAGGTTGACGGGAAAAGAAATCCCTCCAATTTGTAAAAACATTTATCGGACGGATTTATTTTGGTCAAAAATTCATAGTCATAATCGTCCTTTAATGCAGTTTCATAATCTTTTCTTACGCTGAGTCCGCTTTCACACAGTTTATCAATAATTTTTTCCACAGAATACCCTTCTGGAATTGTAACGGTTATTGTGTTTTTTTGCGCACCGTTGGTGGCTATTATTTTAATTACGTCATCGTAATCATCATCGGGAGAAAATTCAAACTCGCCGTATTTCAGCTGACCGTTATAATCGGACAGCTTTACTTTAAGCATAAACAGAGTTTTGCTTGAAATTACCTTTTCTTTTTTCAGAATACCGGCAATTTGAGGAGTTGTTGTTCCCGGCTCGATTGAAACGGTTTTGTTTTCCTTTAATCTGTTGGAAAAACCGAAAACATTTATTAAAATTATTATAACAGCAACTGCAAATACAGCAATTACCGCTTTTTTTGAAATTTGTGTTTTTTTGCTTTTTGCTGCCAATTTAATCCTCCGATCTGCCGTATAATACGGCATATAGTTTTATTTCTTGCGTTAAAATTACCATACGAAGTCAAATTCAAGGTCGCCTATTCTGACTGTTTCGCCCTCTTTGATTCCGGCATCGATTAACGCGTCTATTACACCGCGGTTTTTTAAGGCTCTCTGGAAGAATTGCAGACTTTCCTCATCGGAGAAGTTTACGCTTCCGCCGACAGCTTCGATCCAGCTGCCCGAAACAACATATACCCCGTTGTCCTTTGTAACTTTAAAGCCTATGTCGGCAGTGTCGATTTCAAAGCCTTCGTCAATGTCCATTTCGGGTTCGTATGTCAAAATAGGGGGAAGCTTGCTTATTTGCTCATATGCAAATTTCATTAATTCTTCAACACCCTTGCCGGTTGCCGCGGATATTTCAAAAAGAGGATAGCCGAGCTTATTAATTTCTTTTTTAAACTCCTCAAATGCATTTTCGTCTTGAATAATATCGGTTTTGTTTGCGGCAATAATCTGCGGTCTTTCTTCAAGCTCTATATTGTATTTTGACAGTTCGCTGTTGATTGTGTAAAAATTCTCAATCGGGTTTCTGCCCTCTATAGATGAAACATCTACCACATGAATCAGCAGTCGGGTTCTTTCAATGTGTCTTAAAAAGTCGTGTCCCAAACCGACACCCTCGCTTGCACCCTCTATAATTCCGGGTATATCCGCAAGGACAAAGCTCATATGCTCGCCAAGCTCAACAACTCCGAGATTGGGTTCGAGAGTGGTAAAATGATAGTTTGCAATTTTGGGATCTGCCTTTGTGGTTCTTGACAAAAGTGTTGATTTCCCTACATTGGGAAAGCCCACAAGCCCTGCGTCTGCCAATAGCTTTAATTCAAGTATTATTTCTCTTTCATTACCCTTTTGACCGTTTTTTGCAAAATTGGGTGTCTGACGTGTTGCGGTGGCAAAATGTGCGTTGCCCCATCCGCCGTTTCCTCCTTTGGCAAGAATAAAATCCTTGTCAAGCTCGGACAAATCGGCAATTATTCTGTTTGATTCGGCATCACGCACGATAGTCCCCTGTGGGACGGATATTATTATATCGTTTCCGTTTTTTCCGTTGCAGCGTTTTCCCATTCCGTCCTGACCGTTTTCGGCACAGTATTTTCTCTTATATCTGAAATCCATAAGAGTAGACATTCCGGGATCTACACGGAAAACCACATTTCCGCCCTTTCCGCCGTCGCCGCCGTCGGGACCTCCGGCTGCCACATATTTTTCTCTGTGAAAAGCAATGGCACCGTTTCCGCCGTTTCCGGCTTTTATATAAATTTTTGCCTTATCTGTAAACATTTGATCATTCCTTTTTACTCAATAAAGGACTATAATTGTATTATAAGTCGAGCTTCAAATCATTTTCCTTTATCCAGTTTATTTTTCTTAATATATATCCCAAAATCCAAGTTATAATTGCAGGCAGTACAAAGGATATGAGTATAAGACCGATTACGTCAAAAGAAGTTATTGACGTTTTAAGTCCGTTGGCAATATCATTTACCCAGCCTGTGTATACGCCGATCTGACCTACAAGACCGCAGGTACCCATACCGGAGGATACGGCGGGACCGTTCATTTGCAGCTTAAACACGCAGGTGGCGATAGGCCCTGTTATTGCGGAGGCAACTATAGGAGGAATCCATATTTTTGGATTTTTTACGATATTTCCCATTTGGAGCATACTTGTACCTATGCCTTGAGCCACCAAACCTCCAACCTTGTTTTCACGGTAGCTCATTACCGCAAAGCCAACCATTTGCGCACAGCAGCCTGCCAAAGCAGCCCCTCCGGCAAGCCCCACAAGACCGAATGCTGAGCATATTGCCGCACTGCTTATAGGCAAGGTCAATGCGATACCGACAAGTACAGATACTATAATGCCCATAATAAACGGTTGTAATTCGGTTGCCCACATAATAGCGTTGCCTATGTATGTAGCGGCGGCACCGATATAAGGAGCAACTGCAATTGAAAGCAATGCGCCGATTAATATTGTTACAAGCGGCGTTACAAGGATATCAACCTTTGTTTCCTTGCTTACCGCTTTACCGAATTCGGTACTTATTATTGCTATAACGAAAACAGACAGCGGACCGCCCGCACCGCCGAGGTCATTCGAAGCAAAGCCAACGGCAAGCAGTGAAAATAATACAAGAGGAGGAGCTTGAAGCGAATAGCCTATGGCAACTGCCATTGCTGCACCCGAAACCGATTTTGCAAATCCGCCTATCTGCTCCAAAACAGATATTCCGAGCTGTGTGCCTATGGTGGAGATTATTGTTCCTATCAAAAGTGATGCGAACAATCCCTGTGCCATCGCACCCATTGCGTCTATCAGATACCTTTTTACAGATATTTCGATGTTTTTTCTTTTTAAAAATTCTTTCATTGATTTTCCCCGTTTCCGAATAATATTATTTAATGACTGCTGAACAATTATGAAACGCAGCCGCACAGCGGCTTACAAGCGTTTCAGAATTGTTTTGGTGCAAGGATTTTGTGCATTTTTGCAAAAAAATTCTTGCACCATGAATAAATATTTTGCTACCAAAATATTTATTTCAGCAGACTTTATCAATGCGAACTGTGTAAAATCTTTGATTTTACACGAAAAATTTTGACAATAGTCATAATTTTTCTAAATGCGATTGAAA
>JAXEIW010000088.1:0-10708 GCA_034101885.1 Clostridia bacterium
CCATTGCACGCCAATTCCGCTCACTCCGAAATTTTCTCTTAAAAAATAATGCACCGCTTTCGCCTGTTTTTTAGGTCAAAAGCGGTGCATTATTTTATTTGTAGTTTTGGAAATGTGGAAATGTCAATAAATGTGCAGTCGAAAAATCCCCTAAATCTGAAATATAAGCAGTATGCGCCGCCGTCAGGCTGCGGTTTTTCGGCAGTCGTTTAACCAATCTCTGTACTTGACCGGCGGCAATCCGTACGGATTTGATGTGTAAATCCTGATTCGGTTGTAATATACGAAAATATATCTGAAAACAATATATTTTCCATAGTTTAATGCTCTATGCAAGAGGGAAACAGGTATTTCAGCGATATAGACCGGTTCCTTACTTGTTTTTTCAAGATAATAATTAATATAATAACCGTTCTCAAATGTAGCCTTAACAATAGAATTTTTATAATAACTGCTATTTGTTTTCATTTTATAGTAAACAGCCGTACCGTCAGCAGATACAATCTTATAGCCCTTCAAACGCCTGGAATTTCCATATTGTCATTGACAACACGGGAATTTTTATGGTATTTTGTGATATTTTATGCTATAATTTATGATAAGCAATGAAAGGGGTGAGAGTATGGGTTTTTCCGATGTGCTAAAACTGTATCTGAACAAAACGCAGTCTACTGCGAAAGAGCTGCCCGCTGCTTCGGGTATATCGGCTTCTGCCCTAAGCAGATATCGTTCCGGGAAGAGAATTCCTGATCAGGAACAGATTGAAAAGCTGATTTGCGGATTTGTTCATCTGGCAAGTGAGAACAACCCGGAACTTGATGAAGCAATTATCAGAAACGCTTTTTCAGAGTTTACAAAGAAGCCAAAGCTCGATTATGATGCCATCATTAAAAAGGGCGTGCGAAGTTTTTTCTGTAAATTTACCTTTCTGTGGTAAAAAAGTGTGTTTTCAGGGCAGGGCTTTCAAGGCCTGCCCTAACTATAATATATCATAAAATTTCCGTCATGTCAAGGGCGCCCGTAGGGCGTTCATTGGAGCAGCTTGCTGCGTAAACCCTTGACTTGGCGGGGATTTTGTGATACCTCATTATTCGGGCAGTCTGCCCTCGTACATGATGGACAGCTCACCATAGACCTTTCCCCAATTCCTTAGCGGCATCGTCCATTTTTTCGTTGCCTCATATGTCACCAAATACAACGCTTTTAGCAATGCCGCAGGGGTGGGAAATACACTCCTTTGTGCGTTTAATCTGCGATATACACTGTTAAGACTCTCTATCGCATTTGTTGTGTAAATAACCTTTCTTACATCTGCCGAGAATTTAAACATAGGCGTCAAAACATCCCAATGTTCTTCCCAACGTTTCATTGCATTCGGGTATTTGGAATCCCATTTCTCTTTTACTTTGAGCATATTTGCGTGTCCGCTTTCTTCATCTGCTGCATGGTATATTGTTTTTAAATCATTTGTAAAGGCTTTCTTATCCTTTTCTGCCACACGCTTCAATGTGTTTCTTACTTGATGAACTATGCAACGCTGATATTCTGTATCCGGAAATGCCGTACCTATAGCTTCTTTTATTCCTGTAAGACCATCTGCGCAAAGGATGAGAATATCCTTTACTCCTCTGTTTTTCAAGGAATTAAGCACTCCCAACCAATACTTTGCGCTTTCATTTTCGCCTACGGTTATGCTCAGTACTTCTTTGTATCCGTCTGAATTTATTCCCAGTATTATGTATGCCGCAAGCTTCTTTACAATGTGCTCATCTCTTACCGAAAAATGTATGCAGTCAATGAATATTATCGGATAAACCTCCGATAAAGGTCTGTTTTGCCATTCTTCTATCTGCGGCATTATCTTATCGGTAATATCGCTTACCAAACCGTCACTCACTTCAAAGCCGTAAATATCATCAATGACAGAGGATATTTGGCGAGTCGTTAAGCCCTTTGCATACAGTGATATAATTTTCTGTTCTATCTCGGAAATATCCTTTTTACGCTTTTGAACAACTTTAGGTTCAAAATCACCATCTCTATCTTGAGGGACATCAATAGGGATTTCACCATATGAGCTTTTTAAAGTTTTTGGCTTGCTGCCATTTCTGTAGTCCGTGTTATCGCTGCGTTCATAGCTTTGATAACCGAGGTGCTCATCTAATTCTGCCTCAAGCTTTTCCTGAATAGTACCTCCCAGTAAATCTTTCAATGCCTCTTGAATGTCATTAGCTGTCTGAATGTTGTATTCTTCAATCAAACCTGCTATGATGTTTTTCTTTCCTTCGCTTAACTTTCTTCTCCGTGCCATAAAAATTACCTCCTGTGGTTTGTATTTCTATTCTACCACAGAAGGCTTGAAATTTACAGACTTTTTTTCGCAGGCTCATAACGGTCACAAACGCACCTACTCTCCTGATTTTTAAAATTTATATGGTTTCAACACACATAATCCATAACAGTTTATCCCGTTATTTATTTTTCTAAACTTTTTTCATCTAACAGAAAATCATAAATATTCATTGTTAAGATGCCATTTTCATCATAGTAAGACGGAACAATGTCCTTTGTTATTATAATCTTTTTAAATGAATCATTGATTTTTTTAAATGGTCTGATTTCCTGTGCTCTCTTTTCTTCATCCGGCATTGCGAATGCTGATTGAATGTAGTATTTCATAGAACCGAGATTGCATATAAAATCAACCTCTAACTGTTTTCTTACGGACTTACCCTCTTCATCTTTTTCGCTAACCGGAACTACGCCTACATCTACCTTATACCCACGCATTCTGAGTTCATTATAAATAACATTTTCCATGGCATGTGTCTGCTCAAACTGTCTGAAATTTATACGGGCATTACGCAGTCCCATATCGGAAAAATAATATTTTTTAGGAGTTTCTATATAAGCTCTGCCTTTGATGTCATATCTTTGTGCTGATTCAAGCAAGAATGAATCTTCAAGAAAATCAAGATACTTCTTTATAGTTGCTGATGTTATTTTTGAATTTTTAGCAGATTTAAAGGTTTTACGGAGTTTTTCAGGGTTGGTTAATGAACCTATGGCAGAAGATACAAAGTTCAACAAATCTTCAAGCTCTCCAATATTTCTAACCTTGTTTCTCTTTTGAATATCTCTTACATAAATTTCACTGAAAAGATTTTCAAGTGCTGATGCTTTGTTCTCCTGTCCGTCTCTTAAAACAACCAATGGAATACCGCCATAAAGCATATATTCTGACAGCCCCTCATACTTGTCGCCCTTATAAGCTGTCATAAACTCTGCAAAGCTCAATGGGTACATATGAATTTCATCGCCACGACCTGCAAACTCTGTAATAATGTCCTTGGATAAAAATTTAGCATTACTACCGGTTACATACACATCCATATTTTTCTTGCGAAGATAACCATTTAACACAGTTTCAAAGCAATCAAGCATCTGTACTTCATCCAAAAGAAGATAATACATTTCATTATCTATCATTTTAGAGCGTACAAATGCCATAAATTTTTCCGGATTGACTTTTCTGTTCTTCTTTTCAATTTCTATAATGCTTTCACCGATTAAATCTAAATCATCACCGGAATCAAAAGCAAAGCGGATGATATGACCTTCATCTACACCGCTTTCCAAAAGGTGATTATAAAAAATATCATTCAGAAGATATGACTTTCCGCATCTTCTGATACCGGTTATAACCTTGATTAACCCATTGTGTTTGAGACTAATCAGCTTATTCAAATATAAATCTCTTTTAATTTCCATATCATTTACCACTTTAAAATAGATTTTTGCATCTAAATGCACTTTTCTATATTAATATTACCACAAAAGCATTAAAAAGTCAATGTTTTAGAATAGATTTTTGCATCTTTTAACACTTTTTTATTATATATTTGCGTAAAATAGCATTTTATTCTCAAAAATAGCTGACAAGTATCAAAATATGCGGTATAATAAAAATGGCATGTGGAATCATCCTTTCATTTGTGTATTGAATACGGTTGCTGTAAGGGGTGTCTGTTTGACAACATTACCCGCTTATAGAACAGTAGAGACCTCTCTGAACCGCCCCCAAAAGTTAGACCAAAAATCTAGCGATTGGGAGGTCGGTTTTTTCGTGGCAAAATATAGTTTTGAATTTAAAATGGGAGTTGTGCAGGCATATCTAAACGGAGAAGTTAAGACTTCTCTCAATATCCTACCCATCCACACATACTTTGCAAAATACACGATTTAGTTTGATTGTAAGTTTTCATAAGGCACTTTAAAATACTCCAAATACGCTTTAAACTTATCCTGTGTCGAAAGGCAAGTGTCAAGCAGATAACCTTTTTCATTATTCCATTCGGACAAACCTCTGTAATAGAACATTTTAAGGCTGTCATCAATGATAAATGGCACAATATTGTTTTTCAGACACTCCTTAAACATTATCAGTCTACCGACTCTGCCGTTGCCGTCTTGGAATGGGTGTATTATTTCAAACCGATAATGAAAATCTATTATTTCTTCCAAGGTATGCTCGTTCTTTTGATTGTACTCTTTCAAGAGCGCCCTTATTTCCTGTGCCGCAATTTCAGGACTTGCAGTTTCTTTTCCACCCACTTCGTTCGGCAATTTTTTATAATCACCCACATTGAACCAGTCTTTTCTTGAATCTGATGTGCCGGACTTTAATGTGAGATGGATTTCCTTTATAAATTTTTCCGTGAGCTTATATGTTGCAGTGTCAATTATCATATCAATACACTTAAAATGATTTGCCGTTTCAATAATATCATCAACATTAAGTGCATCTTTTTCTACACCAATAGTATTAGTTTCAAAAATATATCTCGTTTGGTCATGCGTTAATTTGCTGCCCTCAATGTGATTTGAATTATAGGTAAGTTCAATCTGTATTTTATGATATATTCCGCCGGAAATATGCTGTTCTTTGTTCCAAACAGTTTTTCTAATGATTCGGCTTTTATTTGTTTCTTTGCTTTTGCAATATTAAGCAAAATTGTCATTGCATCATATCTGGTTGAGAATAAATAAGCATCATATGCCATTATAAGAATCTTATACATGTAACTTGTGTCCACTCGTCTGTTGGTTGACACTTTTTCTTTTCTTTTTTTGTTGTTTCTCTTGGTTTTCTTGCTCCTCCACATATGTAATAACTTGCTGAAGGAACTGTTCTTAATAACTGTGCAAATGTGTCATGACTATACCCCAACAGTTCTGTACGTATTTTATTAATAAAGTTCCCCAAAGACTTTGTGTATTGAATACTACTCAAATTAATCACCTCATGTTTATTATACTACATATTCTAAGACAAATCAATGTTTTATTCTCATTTGTGCAAATATATTCACACTTTTTTATAAAATATGCGAATATACTCATTCACGCTTGTTATCGTTAATTACTGATTCCTGTGTTAATATTATTATAGATATTACTATTGAGATAATTGCTATGATTTTATATATATTTCTATTCATGTTTCATACCCTTTTCAAAAACTGATTTTTTCCTCTCAAAACGATGGAAATGCACATTACTTATGCTTCCGATAAAAAGACCAGAAAATCAGTGAAAAAACCATAGGTACACAAGCGTATCCTGCATTCACTTTTCCCCCGTTAAAGAGAACATACCCGCCTCCCGCAAATGTCAAAACTATAAATAAGATGCTTAATATAAACCACAATTTTTTCATAGCCGCCTCCTTAAATTTCGATTTATTGTTCTCCAATTTTCTCATCACCGATAAGAATTATTCCTCGACTTTCTTTATTTCATCTTCAAGAGCGACAAAGCGGTCAAAATCACTTTGATACAATCTGTCTTGAATAATACGATATTTTTCATATTCCGTTTCGGCATGGAGTTTTGCCTGTTCCGCACTTATTTTCCCGGCACCAATCAAAAGCTCATTTCCGTTAAATTCAAGAAAACTGTCAAGCCTCTTTGCCCAATCTTCCATACTCATAGGTATATGCCGCTGTGCTTGAAGTTCGGCATAATCTAAGTAAAGGGAATACAATCCTTTCAAGATACCTCATTTCATCTTCGCTCAGATAGTTTTTCGCAACCGTAACATCGGCTTTTATTATTTTTCCGTCGGGTGCGTTTTCCCAAGTGGTAAGCCCCATATGTTCTTTTTCTGCGTCCGCTCTTTCATAAATCACCTCGGCAGCAGTATGGCGATGAACGGCAAAACGCATTTTATTCTGTACTGTCTGAAAAAACTTTTGCGTTGTTTTTGCATCTTTGTCATAGTCGAATGCCGTTGCGTATAAATCGGTTATTTTTTGATAAAATTTGCGTTCCGACAGTCTTATTTCACGAATATATTGGAGCTGTCTTTCAAAATATTCATCGGTGAACATATGACCTTTAATGATGCGTTCTTTATCCATTGTCCAGCCTTGAATGGTATAATCCTTTACGATTTGCCCCGCCCATTTTCTGAATTGAACGGCTCGGTCATTGTCGATTTTGAATCCGACAGCTATAATCATTTGCAAATTATAGTGATTAACAGGTCGGCTGACGGTTCTTTTACCCTCATTTTGAACTATTAAGTATTTCTTAATAGTTGCTTCCCTGTCAATTCGCCGTCATCATATATCCTCTTTATATGTTGATTTATTGCAGAAACGCTTACATCATAAAGCTCCGACATCATCTTTTGCGTAAGCCAAATATTCTCGTCCTCATACCGCATTTCCACGCTTTGTTCACTATCACCTGTGGACGCAATAAAAGTCAAATATTCCGCTGTCGATGAATGTATATTTATCTCTCTTTTATTTTTCATACTTTTATTTCCTTTCCGCCAATAACAGGTTTGGGCAATGCACTGTAGTTTTCTCGATTTGCCAATAATACGTTTTATATTTACTTTTCGGAATCCATTTACATTGTAACATTCCAATACCCATATCTTTTTCCACCAATTCTTTTTATAGTTTTGGAGTTTTTAAGCGTTTGAACAGTACGGCTTATTGTGGATAATGATACACCGAGGGTATTTGCCATATTTATCTGCGTTTCCTTTGGGTTGTTTTTAAGTATTTTTATGACTTGCTGTTCTCTTTTTGTATAAGCAGATAATGGTCTGTGTGATTTGTATTTTGTAATAACACCTATAGCATTTTTTATAGATGTCCTTTGGCAACGGTCATTTTGAATATGATATGTACCGTATTTTTTGCGTGTGCCGTCATAATTTAATTTGTAATCATTATGCCATAGTGAAACCTGTCCCGTGCGATTGTCAAGTAATTTAATTTTCCAGTTTTCATTGCCGTATTGAATACGAATGGTGGTTGAATCCGAAAGCCTTGTTTTAAATTTCAAATCCACATAAATTTTTCGTATTAGCGTTATATCAGCCTTCATTGTTTTAAAGAGTTTATCATACTCTTTATATTTTTTATAGTCTTCCGCACCTATACGAAGATATGCCCGCAAAGCACAATTAGGACATTGTTTCTTATCATTATCGTATAATGAAAGCGGCCGTAAATTTTCTGTTTTAATGCGTTTTAAATACTCACAATGCTTTTCGTGTATCGTACCTTTTGATATTTGATAAAAGTACAGATTGTGTTCATCACTGAGCATTCTAAAGAAGTCCTTGCGATTTTCGTCAAAAGAATTATCGGTCGCATTTTCCGAAACATCTTGCTCTATAGGGAACTCTGTATTATTTGTCTTTATTTCAAATAAAAGTTCAGAATAATCAATTCTATCTCTTATTTTTCCTCTCGTTTTCTTTGCCATATCTTGTTCGGGCTCCTAATTTGGAAATCATATATTTTTTACACCTCTGTGCTCATTCAAGGCTAACAATCTATATTTTATATTATACCATAAAATCATCCGTTTGTCCATTGACATATCATCCGAATTTTCTAAGTCCGAGTTTCACATAATACACTCCGTTTTTGATGCTGTGGTCGGAACTTTCTATCAGGTAATTCACATCGTCAACTGTAATCAATGCCCCGGCACGGGTATAGCTGTTTACCGCCTCGATAATCTCTATTGAAAAACTCTCCTTGACCTTATCAAGTTCCGACAGCTTGTTCTTTGCGCAAGCTTTGGCATCTCCGTCTTTTTCATCAATTTTTGTACATTGTACAAGGGGACGGTTCTGTTGTCTTGTAAAAGAATTGAGAAAGCACGGTTTGTCAATCGGGCAGATAAGCAGATTGACAAGTATAAGTAAAGGCGTTATTGAAAAAATAGGACGGTAGAACCGTCCCCTTGTCTTATAATAAAATCAAAGGGAGTGAAAAATGTGCAGAGTGGAGCTTTTTATGGTGCTCTAAATCCGGAGAGCGACAAAGATTTTAAACGTTGTGAAGAACATGCCCAAAAATATTATGAGAAAATCCGAAAACGCACATCAGATATAGAAGCAATCGCTCATAATACAAACTTACCGCAAGAACAAATAAAGTGTATAAAGGCTCATATTTTCACAAATAAATATGATTTGGGTGAAGATGAACCGACAACATTTTATCCAAATTATGACATAGCTGTTTCATGGCAAAATTTAATTGACGGCCATAACATTTCCGAAAAGGATATAATACTTTTAAATCATGAGTATTACGAATACAAATTAATGATAAACGAAGGATTATCATATGTTGAAGCTCATAGCAGAGCGCAAGAAAAATATAATTATAAAAAAGCCGTAGACGAATGGAGGGCAAAAAAATGAATGTTTTAACCTTGTTATTTTTTGATAAAGATATTATACGTTATGGCTATCAGCCTGAAGGAAAAGGAAAAAACGGAGTAATTTCTTATAACATTAAAAACGGTACTGCCAATATTGAAACAAAAGCAGAAGACGATACCAACAGTTATTATGCGAATATGGCAAAATCAAAAGTAGAAGCTATAATTAAAGCAAAAAATCTACCTTTGGAATGTGTTCAGGCATGGTATTAATTCTATATTAAAGGCATAAACAATGGATATATTTAAAATTATTGATACTTTTCGAATTGGAGATAATCTTTCAGTTACATTTGAAGGAAAATGCGAACAGATTAAAAATGGTACAAAGCTTACAGACAATCATGGGAATTTATATATGGTCGTTTCTGTAGGCACTACACGTCACAATAATCCTTCGGATATATCAAAAAGTACAACAGTGTTAATTTCTCCTTCTACCTTAAAAAAAGGAGACTTGTTATACATTCAATAACAAAGCATTTACATTAATTTGTAAGTGCTTTTTTAATGCATGAAAGGAGAAATATAATGAAATGCCCGTTTAATTAAAAAATAATGCAGCAAAATCAAGACAAATGGGAATATGACGAAAGTAACAATACAAAATCGCATAATCATGTTCTTATTGAAACTCAAAATCCCACAGAGTGCAAGGGAAAGGCTTATGCCTGTTGGAAATTCGGAAGATGCAGAAGGAGGTCATAGCGTATGAGCATAAGAGGCTTACCGCCTTAGAATATTGACTTTAAGCAACAGTCGTTAAACAGGCTTATTTTTTATACATATTTGTTTTTTTTAATGCACTTTACCGCAAGTATAAAGCGGTTAATCTCAAACTGCGGAAAGCGCAGTATAAATAATATTTTAGGAGGATTTACAATGCAGAACATACACGAAATTTTAAAAGCTTACGGACTGGAAGTACCAAGCGACAAAAAAGCCGATTTTGACAAGGCTATGATTGACAATTATAAAACCGTTGCGGAGGTTCAAAAGGTTAATGATAAGCTGAAAAAGACGGAGCAGGAGCTTACAACAGCAAAACAGAGCCTGTCCGACATAACAGGTGAGCTGCAAGCCTTAAAGGACAGCAATGCAAATGCGGCGGACTGGGAGAAGAAATTCAACGATTTATCCGCTGATATTGCAGAAAAGGAAAAACAGGCAAAGCTTGAGCGTGAAGCAAAGGAAAAAGCCGATATGATAGAAACCCGTTTTAATGCCGTAGTCGGTGAAAAAAAATTCACTCACGAAGCAATAAAAGCGGACTATCTTCATAAATTCGGTGAAGCTTTGGATAATAAAGATTTCACAGGCAAGTCTGACGCCGATATTTTCCACGAACTTACAAAGGATGATAAAACAGCCTTTGAGGGTGTAACTACTGTACAATTGGCAGGCGGAACTAACAAAGGCATGGGGGAAAACATTGATGAAGCGCATATACGCTCGGTTATGGGATTGCCCCCGTTGAACAAATAGAAAGGAATGATTAAACAATGGCAAATTCAATTACAACATTTAAAAAATATATAGACCTTTTAGACGAGGTTTATATGAACGAAGCAAAAACTGCTATACTTGACGGAGATAATGTTCCGTATGCTTCTACAATTTATTTCGGCACACGAAAAGGCAGAACACTGCACATGAAAAACGGTACACGGTTATGGGACGTAAAGGCACAGCAGGACAAAAAAGATTTATTGGTAGTTCAATCCATGCAAAACTGGATTGACAGAAATTTATAAGGAGTGATTTAATTATGGAAAATGAAAAGGTAATAATGAGAGCCGACAGAAAAATGTTTATGGGTGTAAAGGGTACGGATTCAACCGAAACAATATGCCGAATGAGGGGATTTACAACGCTTTCGGAAAGCAAAAATCCGATTGAATATACAAGAAAATACGTTGATGAGCTTTTTGAAACAACCGATGTT
>JAXEIW010000089.1:0-3911 GCA_034101885.1 Clostridia bacterium
GTGTACGTCTTATATACATTAGTTGACGTCTCGCCGTCCTTCAGTGTTTTGAACTGCTTTTTGTAATGCGACTTAATAACCGATGAATTAAGGCTTCCGGAAAGCGGTTCTTCCGGATAAGTGATTGTAACCTGTCCGGAATCGGTACTGATTATCGGCTCAGGCGGAGCATTCCTTTTAATAACAATCTCGCATCCTTGCACATTCGTATATGTCTGTACTTCCTCGCCGTCTCCCTTTACTTCCGTCAGAGTGATCAGCATATCATATACACCGTCAGGAAGCTGGGTTCCTTCGTTATCAAGATACGAAATATTGAACACGACGTCTCTTTGGATTTCTCCGTTTGGCACACATTCCGAATTGACTTCTGCATATACACCTGCATTATCACGGCTTATCAGTTTTACAGATGTTTTTATTATGTCATCCAAATCTTTTTCTCTGACTTCAAAGTGATATTTCGTGTTATATGCAGTGTTTTTTACTACATAAAATCCAGGCGTACTGTAATAAATGGTATGCTTGTATTCTTCAGTCGGACGAACTGTTCCGACCATCTGAAGTTTGGTGTTTACCCTTATCCGTTTTGTGGTTATTGTTTCATTTACGGCATAATCAACACTCTTAAAGTGAAGATAATATACTCCGCCCTCTGTAAAGGTCACACCATCTGAGTAAATGTTCCATACATCGGGGATTTCATTAGTGTCTGTTATCGCATAAAGCTTATCCTTAACTCCGGATGCGTCGTCCTTGCCGCTTACGGACGGATAATCGTAAAACGACGCTTCAACCGTGTATGGTGCTTCATACCATTTATCATCATCATGACTGTCGGTTACAGTCGGATCGGTTTTATCAAGCCACACATATTTTGAAAAATACCTGTAGTTTCCCGTTGAACCTGAATTATATGTATTATTGGTTTTGTCTATGGTCTTGGCATCGTCATATACATATCCGCTGTAGCGCAGCTTACCCGTTTCCTTTTCGGTTACATGCCTTGTTATTGTTTTCTCAGGACTCGGTGCACCATAGGTTATGCTATAGTCAGTTTTACCCTGAAGATAAATATAACATCTTTTTATTCCTGCCAACCTGTCATTTGCTCCGACAATTATATTTTTGCTTTCATTCATCCATGTTGAGTAATATGTTGCGTCAGGATTTTCCTCATGCGTCACAAACTTTAGTTCCGGAGCTGTACTGTCCAAGGTCTGCAAAAAGGTATCTGCCGATTGATTGCCTGCCTTATCAAACAATAAAATCTCCGCAGTATACACCCCGTCTGCCATTCCTGTTTTATCAAGTCTGAAAACCCCATCAGGTCTTTTTTCAAGCTCAACAGTTTCTATGTACGCACCGTCACGAAATATTTTTGCGTAAACCCTGCCATCTGTCATCGCCTCATTGTGGTTATCGGTTACATAAAAGTCAGAAAACAGATTTCTCCCTTTTAATGTATATCCTCCGTCATAAAATTTACTGATTACCTGTGCCTGCTCTCTGTCTATCATAAATGTCATCCATTCCGAAGCAGTACTTCCCCCGAAATTATCTGAAACAACAAGCTGAAGACTAAAACAGTCCGATTCATGTTCTGTTTTGATTTTCATATCATACGGCATTGCTCCCGACGCAACAGTTTCACCTGTCAAAGCGTCTTTAAGCACATAAGAAACAGTAAGCACATCCTCAGTATCAAAATCGTTTGCTGTCATCTGTACTGCTACACCGTTTGCAAATGCGTCCACCGGGAAATATGTAGTCCCAAGCTCTGACGGATTGCAGTCATTGGTCATTAATCCGTCAATGGCGTGATACCGATAAGAGAAGCTCTCAATGTACATAGTAGGCTTTGCATTTTTGTAAAATGTAAAGCCGCTGCCTGTTGCCTCTGACGGTGTTTCCTCTCCAACCAATCTCCAACCGTCCTTTTCGTTTTCACCTGCTATAATAATTTTTGACATATCATGAATACTGCGTACATAATATCGGTACGCAATCTTATATTTTGCTTTTTCTCTATATGCGGATAAATCTCCGAAATCCACATTAAAATTAAGGCTGTCCGGAGATTCAATATATTGTTTCTTCGTTTCTTCGCCGTTTTCATCCAGATAAATATGCCACTGTGATTCACCGTCCTGCTTTTCAAAGACTGCAAGCTCAATTGCATATATATAATAATCTGAATCATCAAGTTCAGGAAGCGTAAAGCTTATTCCCTTGCCGCCGCCTATCTCCTTTGCCTGCTTTACTGTTCCGTCCATTGAAATCTTCATAACATTATCCTCTGCATGAACGCTTATGCAAAAAAACATACATATAACTGTTGTCAGTATAAACAATACCTTTTTCATTGCTTTATACACCTCCTTAACTGTTCGGATCAACAACGGCAATAATGTCGTCACCGAAATTGCCATCCGTATATCCGTCTTTATTACTCTGTGCGTCAGGTCCGTTACTGGTTATAACAATCAGTCCCGGCTTTATCCCGGAATCAGCTCCGGAATAGGTATATATATTAAACTCATACTTATTATTCCACGGATCCTTTTTTATGCTGCTGACAAGTCTGACGCTTTTCTTGTCCTCCGCAATCTCTGCTATTTCAATATCACAGGAAAGATATTTGTCGTTTAAAAGCTCGACAACTTCCGCAATGACGGTATCGTAATTTGTATCCGGCAATATCTCCAGTTTTTTATAATCCGTATAATAGCTTTTAAAAGCCATAGTAAAATCTCTCATTTCCGATTCGCATATATCAATTCTGTTGTTCTGCCACATTCGGTTCACCCCGACAGCCGTACCGACTGTCAGAATTCCTGTTATTGCAAGAACCGCAAGAATCTCAACAAGAGTAAAGCATGATATTTTTTTCATATTCAATTCCTTCTGTAATTCTGATAATTTTCGTATTCTATCACTGCCGAGGATGTATCAATCCACGCAGGGACGCTTCCCTTTTCACCCACATCAGTATATATAAACGGCTTTCTTACCGCATACAATCCGCTTATTTTAATATTCGCCGTAACCTCGCCGCCTTTGTATTTAGCTTCGACAGTAAGAAAAACCGGTTTAAGCCTGCTCCTTTTGTTTTCAGTTTTCTCTGAATCGTCCGATATTAAAAAATCAGGCTGCGTACACATCTGTGTTACCTTAAAGCTTTCTTTATCACCGTAAGTATTTACACATACCTTGACCGAGCCTTCTTTCAAAAAGTCCAGAAAACCGACAGCCGCAAGATAATCCTTACATTCATTTGCGACTATATTTATCTCTGCCTCATCTAAACTTTCGGAATTTTTGATTTCATCCAAAAGATAAGGTGAGTAATCGGTTATAACACTATACCCGCCTCCCTCGTTTTGGGTATATGTGAGTGCGAAGTCCCGGTTGGCAAGGTAATTTATAAACAATCCTGCCGATGTATCCACACCGCTTTCCGCAATATATCTTGCTTCAATTCGCTCGTATTCGGATTTTGAATTGTATTTACTGCTGCCGGCCGCTGCCAGAAGAGCTGCACCGCAGCATACGACCAAAAGTGCAATCAGTATCGTGAAGCTTAAATTCGCTCTCTTTTTCAACCGGACTCCGCCTCCTCATAAAATTCACATCTTGGTTTTACGTTAATTTCAATTAATTTCCCCTGCTGCTGTGTTTCAACATTGTTTTTAACGATACAGAGCCGTATTTTAATTGTGCCGTTTTCTGTATATATTCTGCTGTTGTCTGCGTCTATATTAAGCAGTCTTTTATCCTTAAAGGCAAGATAGTCAACAGCATAATGTTCTACGAGCGAATACTTAAGATTGTATCCGCTGCTGCCTCTTTCCTTAATTTCAATAACCTTGCTGCTTCCGGATATTTTAACCGCTTCGGCCGACTGTATT
>JAXEIW010000090.1:0-10346 GCA_034101885.1 Clostridia bacterium
ATTACGGCGAAAAACGGTTTGCAGGGAGCTGAATTGAGTCTTAACAATACAGCTGCGGAGGCAAGAAACGTTTCGGTTATATTTGCGGTATATGCAGGGGAATCAAGGGTTTTAAAGGATATGATTTTTACCGAAACAACAATACCTGCCGGAGAAACAAAGGTAATTTCCCAGGGATTGACCTTTAACGATGAAAACAGCGGAGGTATTGTAAAGGTGTTTGTATGGGACGGCACGGCGTCTATGAGACCGTGGCTGAGAGGTACTCAGCTTGAAATCAGATAAAAAGGAGGAATAAACGATGAATAAAATATTAAAAACAGGCGCAGTCATTATTTCGGCAATTATCTGCTTAACGTCCTCGGGTATTGCGGCAATTGCAGAGAATGAACAGACGCAGAAAATACTTTTATATGAGGATATGGAAAATATTACGTTGGCAAATGATTTTGATTTTACCACAAACAGAACGTGGGTATACTTTAATACAATAGACAGCTTTACAAAGCCATATATATACGGATACAGAGACTATTATTCAACAAATCAGGAGATTGAAATAAAAGCACAGCCGAACGGAAACAGAACATTTAATTTAAAAAATACTTCTACGGAAACAAAAGCGAGCAATGACGGTAATATTGCTAAGCTGTGGATGAGGTTTGATAATTCATATGGCTTGGACAAGACAAGCACTGATAGACTGGTTATAGCCTATGACATTTCGGCTGAAAAACTGTACAGCGAAGCGGGAGAGTCAATATTTTTTGGAATGCCATTCTGTTCAAATGAAGATACTTCATTTATTGCAATGGAAAATGAGGTACACGCCGCAGGACTTATGAGAATGAGTAAGGACGAAAGCGGCAATATTGATAAAACCAAGCTTACCTATTCCATTCGAAATACTAACGGAGCAGCCGAAGATAATGGAAATTCAACCAACGCAAAGGATGTTGCTTTCGGCGATACGGTAAGAATAATACAGATAATAAATAACTACAAAAAAGATTTGCCTGAATATGATGTTATAATGCACTATCCGGGCAGTGATCCCGCAAGAAGCCCTGTCAGCTATATCTTTTCACAAGGCACGATTACAAATATACCAACTTCTGTTAACGGTGTAATGTTTGTCGGTCAGATGGGTATGGAGTACGGAGTTGACAATATAAAGGCATATACACTTCCTGAAAATAAGACCTTTGCCGTAACAAGCACCGACCTTGAGGAACTTCCCGTTACATCCTCGCTTGATGTGACGTTAAACGGATATGTTCCCGAAACTCAGCTTTCAAAAATTATTGTTAAAAAGGGTGACGAAGTTGTTGATTCGAGCAATTATACAATAAGCGTTAAGGAAAACACAGAAACGGTTGAAAGTAAAATAAGTGTAAAAGCAAATGGAAAGCTTGACTTTGGCACAACGTATTCGGTGATTTTACCGTCAAATTTTATGGATGAAACATATACAACTCTTGATACCGAAACGACTGTGAACTTTACAACTCAGGCAGCTCCGAGCTTTGATTTAACACTTTCCGCATCATCGGGAGGTAAAACAATAACATCGCTTGCGGAAGCAGCAGGAAAATCGGTTTTATGTGATGTTGATGTTACACACACAACAGCAAGAAATTCATACGGAACTATATTCGTAGGTCTTTATGACGCAGAAGGAAATGTTGTTGCTTACGGATGTACGGATAAGACATATGCACCGGAGGAAACCGATACAGTACAGGTAAAGCTCAGTATTCCGGCTGATACAAGCGGAATGTGTATAAAGGCTTTCGGATGTGAAGGTATCAGTAAACTTGATAGTATTTTCTCTTCTGTTCAAATCCTTCAATAAAAAGCCGTATTATGACTTTTGGGAAAACGGCAGTATTTTTGCTGCTGTTTTCCTTAGGTATATCCGGGGATAATTATTAATTAATATAATGTCTGAAGAAAAAAATTTAAAGAAAGCTTTTGTGTTTAATTTATAATTTTACACCTTAAAAGCATTAATTTATATAATGGGTATTAATTAATTATTATTCCCGAAAAAAATAAGCAATTCATATCTCAAATATAATTTGCGGATATGATTGGAACGTTTAAATTAAAAGTCGTGACGAAAGGAGTATCAATTCTAAAATGAAAAAATTAATATCAGGAATATTGTTAATTTGTATTTTGACGGGGTTTGTGAATATTTCTTATGCATATAACGAAGAGGGCAAAATAGTAATAGCCAAGCCTGTTATTACTGTGGGATTGTCCGATGAAGCCGTAGATACTCCTGTGGTTGGTCTAAACTCTGTCAGAACATATATTTTTAATAATTCGGAATCTGATGTTACTGCCGAGCTGTCCGCAATTGTAGGAGGGAATCAGGCAGGCTCTGTGCGGTCAACGGTAAAGCAGGGAGAAAGCCGTATGTTAAGTGTGGGATTTTATCTTGCATCGAATGAAGAAAGCGTTGAATTTGAAATAAAAAATGCCGATACCGGTGAGTTGTATACGGATTTTGAAGCTATTCCCGTAAATGAGGATTTCAGAATAGGTTATACAAATGCAAAGGATGATTTTGCCATAGACAATACTGTTATTTTTGAATTTAACAGTATTGTTAAAGAAATCGGAGAAATTGATTTTATTCAAAACAATACGGCTGTTGATTTTGAAAAAAGTGTTACGGTTAACAACGGCAAAACAATACTCTGCATCAGCCCTGATATTGCATTATTATCGAAGGCAATTGTACAGATTACGCTGCCGGAAATTAAAGACGTTTTTGGAAGAGTAATTGAAAAACAAAAGATTATATTTAAAGTATCGGATGTTGTGAAAGAATTTGAAGTATATCAAAGGGCTAAGGTTTACAATCAGGCAGGGATAGGCGGATTTGCCATGCTTGCCGATTTTGAAGATAATACGCCTCAAAAGGTGTGTTTTGAAAGAAAAACCTTTGTGCCTTCGTATAATCATGATGCCAATTTGCCGTTTAGATCCTCTGCCGTTGCGGTTGTAATCGATCCGAACGGAAGGATTGCCGCAAAATATGATTTTTCGGATATGCCGTCGGGAAAACAAAACGTGGTAATAGAAATTCCTTACCGGGTTGAGGGAATATGGCAGTTTAAGTTTACATCAAGCAGAAATGGGGATATTCTCGGAATAGGATTACCCACTGCAAAGAATTGGGGAATTCGGGGAGAAACAATGTTGGGCGTTACGGAAACGACACCTTTGAGCTCATATATATATGTCCCCGAAAAGGTAAATAATTTGTATGTCGGATCTTCATCGGCTTCTGTTTCGGTATATAATTCAGACAATGAATTGCAGATGACAACAACCGGAATAAATAAAAATCTTGTTAAATCAGAAGGCGAAATTACGAATATAGAAGGGGAAAGTATATACCGCCTTGATATTTCGGAAAATTTTTCGGGAGGAATTATTGTTGACTATGCGCCGTCGTTAATGTGTCCGACAATGGAAATGGCGCAAAATTTAAAGGGCGGCTGGATTGATGTTCAGGGAGTGTTGGTTCAGGGAAGCATTCAAAAGGCTGCAAGAGAGCTTTTAATAAAATATATTAATGAGAAGAATTTTGATATAACATATGAGAAACCGTCTTATGTAAGAGGTACTCTTGAGTATCCGGAAGCGGAAGCCTTGTTATTTGGCGGCGGAGGACCTATTTCTAATGTAAAGAAATATTCCGATAAGCAGAATTTTAACATTTCAAGTCCTTATTGCGGATCTTTTGTGAGCGAGGATACGGCCACATGGGAGGACGGAAGCTTTTATACGACATCAACGCAGGCTTTTTCGGGACTTGTGAATATGGATGGTCAGCTTAATGCCTTTTATCATCATGAGGGGCTTATAAACAGAACTGTTATTTCAATATTGGCAAGCCTTGTTATGTTATCCGAGGATGTGATGATTAAGGATAATCCAATATCTTCGGATGTTCCCATAACTCACGGTAATTTTTATTTTTCGTATACCGCAAGTGCATATATGTGGATACGGGAATTTGTTGATGAAGAAACAAAGGCTGTAATAGATAACGCAATGATTCAGCTTGCCGTTAAGCAGGGGGATATGCCGGGAAGAGGCCCTACAAATCAATGGCTGTTCACCGCTGTCGGTGTTGCGTCGGCCGCATACGCCACAAATGATGAAACGGTAAAAGGCATATTGGGACGCCACCTCTGTGCTGTTACAAGCGAGCCGATTTATGATAAAGGTCAGAGCGCAGCGGGATATTTTATAGAAGGCGGAGGTTGTGACGGTGATTATCACAATTTAAGCAGAGATTTGTTTTTTGAACTGTATGAAACAATACAGAAAAAGGATCCTGCCAATAAGTATTTGAATTATCTTAATCGGATGATTCAAAAAAATACCGAGTTTTACAGCTTATTTGTTTTGCCGAATGATAACGGATATTTTATGACAAATGCCTGCACGTCGAGAACATTGCACAATATGGGAATAGACTCCCATACTACTTATACAAAAATAATGGATGAATTTCCGCTTGCAAAACGCAGATTCGAATTGTTGGGAAGAGACGAAGCGTGGGCAAATGAAATAATACATAAATATATAGGACCATATGATAACTTCAGCGATAGAGCCGTAAGCGGGAATTGTTTTCAGTTTGAGGCATATAAAAAGGTCAAGTCTGCAGAACCAGAGTCGGAGCTCCTTCCTTATGAATGTAATTCCGGAATATGGGAAAAACCGGGTATTATTGCCGTAAAGCACATGGGCTTGTATATGAATATATTTTATACCGTTCCGGAAAGAAATACATTGCCTGAAATGTCATTTATGGGCGGCGGAATATCGCTGCTTTACGGTGACGGAACGGAAACTGTTGTAGCTTCGCAAAAGCATGATAACTACAGCAGTATAACAAGCTACGATCAAATAAGAGCAAGCTGTGTTTTCGGCAAGAAGAAAGATGACAGCATATTTGTTACAGGTAAAGAAAAGGCAGAGCTTACATGGCTTGAAAGTGGGAAAAGGTTTAAGATACAGGGGTGTACTCCGGATGGTATTGATGTTTCGTGGATATATACTCTAACAGATGACGGAATCAGTCAAAGGGTTACGGCAAGCGGTGATACAAGCGAAATGTGGCTTAATATTCCTGTTTCAAATGTAAACGAAAATGCCGTTCTTACCCAAAAACAGGGTGGTATCGAATATAAAATAAACGGAAGCTGTATTTCTTTTGACTGGGACAGAAACAGAGAATATTATTTGACAGAGCTTGACGGCGTCAGATACTTGAGAATAAATATGTCCGATGGTGACGTTACGGTTAATATGAAGCATGATGAAAAGGAAGTTTACATAGAAAAACCTATATTTTCCGAAACAGATAATGAGATATTTGTAACAATAAAAAACAAAACGGAAGAAGAAAAAAGTGCGGTGATAATTTTTGCCCTTTATTCGGAAAACGGAAAGCTTGACAGTATAAATATATCGGATAAAGTATATTTGGATAAAGACGTATCCAAAACAATAGATATGAAGATTTCTGATTATACAGGAAAAGAAACATTGAAGATAATGGTATGGAACAGTCCGGAAGGTATGCTGCCGCTGGATTTGTATGAAATGACGGCAGAATAAAACAGGTGACAGAAATGAAAAACAGTATCAGAAACAAAATAATGATTGCCTTTTTAACGCTTACATCGGTAGTATTAACATTTTCCATTATCACACTGTATGTTATTACAAATAATAATGAACACCGCAAACTTTTATCGGAATTGGATAAATTTGTAAAAGAAAAACAGTATAATTTTAATGAACTTATATCAACGATAAATAACTGCGGAATATATGTTATATTTGATGAAAATATTACCAATATGCTTAATTCAAATCCTGAAAATGAGTATGAAATGAACCGGATTTTACAAACGGTCAGAACGGATGAGGAAAAGATTTATGAAATGAATCTTAAAGGGAAAATAGAATCTTATTCGGTGGTATTTTATGTAAATAATAATCTGCCTGTGGCAAGTCTGCTCCTTTCAGACAAAGAAAGGGCTGACAGACATATTTACAGCGGTTTCAGAATGTATTCCGACAAGGAAATCGGAGAGGAAGCATGGTATAAGGATGTTTTGTCAGGAAACGGACAGATACATATTAATACTTTAAATAACATTTTGTGTGTATCCAAAATGATCAAAAATGAAGGGAAAATGCAAAAAAATGAAAAATATCTGGGTGTTGCGGTGGTTTGCATAGATTTGAACAAAATTCTTTTGGAATTTGAGAATATCGGGGGATATAAAGCTTTGGCGGCTGCAAAAAAAGATGATTCTGTAATTGTAAAATCCGCAAAATTCAATGAAAATTGTTTGGAAAAAAGCAGGAAATATTATAATCGGAGCTTTGAAACCGATGCGGGTATTGAATTTGTTGTTTCTATAAAAAAGGATCAAATAGGAGTAGACAGGAAAAGCTTAATTATTATTTTGTTTATATATTTTATAATTACATTGATTTTGGGTTTAATGCTTTCGGTTGTTATGTCGAGGATTATTACAACTCCCATTACAAATCTTGCCGGAATGATGAGAGAAATAAGAAACACTCATAATTATGATTGTCATTGTAAAAAGGTTTCCAATGATGAAATAGGAGAACTGTACGAGTCTTTTAATTATATGACAGACAGTATAAAAACACTGCTTAAAGAGGTAGAAGAAGAAACACAGAAAAGATGTGATATTGAATATAAGCTTTATCAGAACAGAATTAACCCTCATATGCTTTACAATACATTGGATTCAATATCATGGAAAGCTCTTATGCTGGGGAATGAGGATATAGTTAAAATGAACAGTCTTCTTGCAAATATTTACAGATATTCGGTAAAACACAGTGATACTTTGGTAACCGTACAGGAGGAACTGGACTGCGTAAAAATGTATATTGAACTGCAGCAATTGAGAAATGATTATTCCATTGTTTTGAATATTGAAGCAAATGGCTGTGAAAATATTCTGATGCCTCCGTTTATTCTTCAGCCGCTAATTGAAAATTCACTTATTCATGGATATGAAGCCGGAATGGAAAAGCTTATAATAAATATAAGTTTTGAATCTGATGGTAAAGATGTGAAGGCAATTATTGAAAATAACGGGAAAAGGTGTGATGTTGAAGAAATTAACAAAATGTTAAAATCGAAAGCTGACAGTCAAAAACTCGGATTAAAGAATGTTAATGCAAGAATTAATTTGAAATTCGGTAACGGATATGGACTGAGCGTGAAAAAAAGTAATACGGGAAACACACAGGTGATAATAATAATGCCTGTGATCAAAAGTCTGAAAAGCAGCGAAAGGAAAGAAGAAAATGAGTAATTTTTTGAGAGATGTAAAGCGAAATTGGAAAATGTTAATGTTAACATTACCATGTGTAATTTATATTATAATGTTTCAGTATATTCCAAAGTTTGGTGTTATTCTTGCATTTAAAGATTTTAATTACCGTAGGGGAATATTCGGAAGCGAATGGAATGGATTTGAGAATTTCAGATTTCTGTTTGAATCGGGACAGTTTGGAATACTGATGAGGAATACCTTGGCATACAGCCTTACATTCCTTATTACCGGAGTGGTATTAAATGTATTTTTGGCGATATTGTTTGACGCTTTGGGAGGAAGTAAATTAAACAGAGCAAATCAAACTGTTGTTATTTTACCGCATTTTTTGTCGATTATGGTAATCGCGAATTTTGCATATATGTTTTTGGCGGAAGACAAAGGAATGATAAATAATCTTTTAATCAAAATAGGTGCAGATCCTATAAACTGGTTTTCCGAACCGAAATTTTGGCCGTTTGTTCTCTTTATAATAAATGCGTGGATGACGACAGGTTGGGGAAGCGTTCTGTATTATGCAACAATTAAAGGTTTTGATCGTTCATGCTATGAAGCGGCGACAATTGATGGAGCAACATGGTGGCAGACTATTAAATATCTGACACTTCCGCTCCTTAAACCTACAATAATAATTATGTTTATAAACAGTATCGGAGGTATACTTGCAACAGGTTCGGGATTATATTATTATATACCGAGAAACTCAGGACCCCTGTTTGACGCGACAACAACAATTGATACATATGTATTCAGAAATCTTGTAAACGGCGGTAATTACGGGCAAACTTCAGCAGTGTCGGTATTTCAATCGGTTGTGGGATGCATACTTGTTTTGACAACGAATCAGATTGTGAAAAAAGTATCGCCGGGTGATGAGTTATTCTGATGGGATTTTGAGAGGAGATAGAAAAAAATGAATGTAGCCACAAAAAAGAACAGATTGTTTCGTAAAAAGAAATTAGCGGATAATACGCCTATTGCAGTTAAAATTTTTTCTTATATTTGTATAACTTTATTTGCTGTAAGTTGTGTTGTGCCTGTATTAATGTGTATTTCGGCTTCCTTTTCGGATGAAGAAGCTTTGGCAATAAACGGATATACGCTTATACCGGTAAAGTTTAGCATTGAAGGTTATAAATATATTTTTGAAAATCCCACACAGATTTTCAGAAGCGTGGGGGTATCGGTATTTTCTGTTGTTGCGACGGTAATATTGGGCGTTATTATAATGTCGATGTTTGCATATGCAATAACCAGACCTCAATTCCCGTGGAGAAAAAAATTTCAATTCTTTGGCTTTTTGCCGACATTGCTGCCGGGAAGCGCGGTTGCAACGTATATTGTAAATACACAATGGTACGGACTGAGAGATAATATATGGGTATTTGTGTTTTTGGGCGCTGTGTCCATGTTTCATATTTTGATATTGAGTACATATTTCAGAACTTCAATTCCGCATGAGGTTATCGAGTCGGCAACAATTGATGGTGCGGGTGAGCTTTCTTGTTGTTTTAAGATAGCTTTTCCAATGGCCGTTCCCGTAATGGCAACTATAGCTCTTTTTATTACGGTAGCACAGTGGAATGATGTGAATACTCCGCTTTTATATATAATAAAACGTGAAGACTTGGTACCTTTGCAGTTATTGTTAAATCGTATAGAATCAAATATACAGTTTTTAACACAAATGGAAAGTACAGGAGCTTTATCGGCTTCGGATTTGTCTCAAACCAGAAATGCAATACCTACGGAATCATTTAAAATGGCTTTGACTGTTGTTGCAATTTTGCCGATGCTTGTTTCCTATCCGTTTTTTCAACAGTTTTTTATCAGCGGCATGACCGTTGGTTCAATAAAATAAATAATTTAAAAGAAAGGATGATTGAAAATGAAAACAATCAAAAAATTAACAGCGCTCACTTTAGCTGCTTTTATAGCTTTAGGAGCTGTCGGATGTCAGAAGAAAGAGGAATCGGGAATTGTGGAGCTAAAATATTATGCTTCAAATAACCCTCAGCAGGAGGATGAGAAGGTAATAGCAAAGGTTAATGAATATCTTGAAGATAAAATAGGTGTTCGTATCGATTGGATAAATATACCGTTATCGGAGTACACAAAAAAGACAAGTATGATTTTTGCAACAAACGAAGAGTTTGATGTTTGTTTTACCGCAAGCTATACCGATTTTTATGACAATGTAAAAAACGGTGTATATCTTCCTCTTGATGAGCTTTTGAAAAATGAGGGTAAGGAAATATATGAACAAACTCCCGAATATTTTTTTGATGCGGCTAAAGTAAACGGTGAAATATATGCTTTACCGATTATTAAGGATGTTGCCGAGCAGTGGGTTATAGGCTGTAAGACCTGGCTTCTTGAAAAATACAATCTAAATGTCGAGAATATTACAAAGCTGGAGGAATTGACACCTGTTTTTCAAACGATAAAGGATAATGAACCTACATATACGCCAATGCTTATACGCGGTAATAACAGTGTATTTCGTTTTTTGCCGTTTGAAATGATAAATGATGTCATAGGATTCAACACAAATGATTTTGAAAAGGTTATTAATGTTTATGATACCGATGAAGCAAAAGAGTTTTTTAAACTTATGAGGGAGTGGTATCAAAAAGGGTTTGTAAGATCCGATGCGGCAACCGCAACCAGCGATTCGGATATAAGAGGAGCAAATACATGGTTTGCGGGTTATGGCGGATACTTGCCATATAACGAGGTACAGACAAATGTAAAAGAAGAAAGCCGGCTTACTAACATTATGGGAATGAATGAGCCTCATTTGAGAACGGGTAATATATTGGGTGCGGCTTTTGCTATTTCATCAAATTCAAAGTATCCCGAAAAAGCAATGGAGTTTATTAATCTGATGAATACAGACAAATATTTAAGAAATCTGGTTGG
>JAXEIW010000091.1:0-4885 GCA_034101885.1 Clostridia bacterium
ATTCTGCACATCGTCGCTGTCTTCAAGTGCGTCAATCATTCTCTGCATTTTCAAGATATGATCCTCATCTGTAATAGTAACGGTTGTTTGAGGAACCATCGTTATTTCAGCAGAAGCAAATTCATATTTACTCTCAAGAGCATCTCTTACAGCATGGAAATCTTCGGGAGATGTTGTAATTTCGTAGCATTCATCTTCACCTGAAATATCCTCCGCACCCGCCTCCAAAGCGTCCATTGTTATTTCGTCTTCATCAATATCATTTTTTTCAATTACAATAATTCCTTTTTTATCAAACATAAAGCTTACGCATCCGGTTTGTCCCATGTTACCGCCAAATTTATCAAATGCGTGGCGCACATCGGCAGCTGTTCTGTTTCTGTTGTCGGTTAATGCTTCAACGATAACAGCAACACCGTCTAATCCGTAACCCTCATATGTTATATTTTCGTAATTATCGGAATCGGTATCTCCGGCAGCCTTTTTAATAGTCCTCTGAATGTTTTCATTAGGCATATTATTCGCTCTGCCCTTTGCAATAGCATCCTTAAGGCTGGAATTGTTATCGGGATCAGGACCTCCCGATTTAACCGCAACTACAATTTCTCTTGCAATTTTTGTAAAAATTTTAGCTCTCTGAGCGTCGTTTGCACCCTTTTTTCTTTTAATGGTGCTCCATTTCGAGTGACCTGACATTCAAGTATTCATTCCTTTCTTTTGCCGTCATTACAAACAAATTGTCATTGTATGTATATATTTTTATAATACTTTATTTTGTATTGCCCTCAATTTTAATTATTCCTCAACCGTTTCTTCGGAATTGCTTTGAGCATAGCTTTCATAGCTTGAGTGTTTCTTCTCACGTGGTGTATGTGACGATGCATTATTATAATACGAACTTTTTTTGTAATATGAAGATCTCACAGGATTTTTCGGTGAAATAACAACCTTTCTGTACGGATCTTCTCCCACTGAAAACGTTGTAACATCGGGATGATCCTGCAAGCATGAATGTATAATTCTTCTTTCATACGGATTCATTGGCTCCAACGTATATTTTCTGCCTGATTTTGCTACCTTTGACGCAATTCTTTGTGACAATGCTTCAAGAGCTGCATATCTCTTTTCTCTGTAATTTTCTGTATCAAGAGTAACCTTTACATAGTTTTCCTTATCTTTGTTTACAACAAGAGAAGTCAGGTATTGCAGACTGTCTAATGTATCTCCTCTTTTTCCGATAATGATGCCCATATTTTTACCCGACAAATTAACCAGCATATTATCGCCGTCAAGCTTAGTGTCAATATCTACCTCTAAATTCATATCATCAAAAATCTTATTGAGAAAACGCTTTGCCCTATATGACGGAGCATCCTTAACCGTTCCGATTACCACTGCGTCCTTTGAACCTATTCCCAAAAAACCCTTTGTTCCTTCTTCAAGGACGCTCATTTCAACCTCTTCCTCGGAAAGACCGAATTCTGTAAGAATCAATTCCTTAGCTTCATTTATGCTTTTTGCGGTTTTTTCTATTTTTGTCTGGAAGTTTAACAACGTAATCATCCTCCTCATTATCTAAAATCTTATTTAAAATATATTGTTGTGCCATTTGCAAAACATTTGACGTAATCCAGTATATGCCCATTCCGGACGGAAGAGTTATAGAAAAGAATCCTGTCATAATAGGCATCATTATATTCATTGTTCCTGTCATTTGAGCAGCCTGATCGTTAGGATTTTTTTGTGTCTGCCCTGACATTTTCTGTGTTTGCTTCATTGACAGCCATGTTGTGAATACTGCGAGTACAGGTATTATTAAAAGAGCAATCGTTCCTATCTGTGAAAAGTCACCCTTCATAATACTGCTGATTGCGGCAGAGGGTACTTTGGCAAGATTAAGTCCCAAAAAATTAAAGTTTATTATCCAAGCCTCAGCCTTGTCCAAAACCATTTCACTCCAGGTTGCAAGCTGAATCTGTGCGTTTTTAAACAAGTTAGCCGCTTCCATATTGGCATACGAACCCAAATCACCGGGAAATTTTTCTGCCATTAATGTCATAATCTGACTTATTTTATCAACAACGCCCGGATCGTCAAAATGAATGTGCAATAAATATCTTATCGGCGACTGAATAACTCTGTAAAGACCTATAAGTATCGGAAACTGAATAAGCATGGGCAGACATCCGCCCGTCATACTTACATTATTTTCCTTATACAATTTCATCATTTCCGTTTGAAGCTTCTGCTGGTCATTTGCGTATTTTTTCTGAAGTTCTGCAAGCACCGGCTGAATTTTCTGCTGCTTTTTCATTGCTTTCTGGGACCGCACATTTAGCGGAATCAAAATAAGCTTAATAATAATCGTAAAAATTATTATAGATAAGCCGTAATTTTGTACCAGCTTGTATATAAGATCCAATATATATCCAAGCGGTATTGTGATTATTTCAAACAAACTAAGTTTCATATTTATGTCCGTTAATTCCTTTCACCAAATCAAGTTTAAAAGAAAATTGTTCTGATTTTAAAACCATGCGAACACAGGTATATCAGATGGGCAATTTTATTCAAACCTTCTTTTTATCAATCTAAAGGATCATACCCGCCCTTATGAAAGGGATGACATCTAAGCAATCTTCTTATCGCCAGATATGAACCTTTGAATGCGCCGTACTTTTCCAATGCCTGAAGAGCATATTCGGAACAGGTAGGCACAAAACGGCAGCAAGAATATCCCTTGAGGGGAGATATATTTTTTTGATAAAATTTAACCATCATTATCAGAACTTTTTTCATCTTCTTTTATCAACCCCAATTTGTTAAAAGCAAACTGCAAATCTCTTAAAATATGAACGCATTTGCAGGAAACAGCTCCGGATCTTGCCACCAATACAATGTCATAACCGATGTTAATATCGGCTTCCAAAAGGCGGTAGCTCTCACGCATAAGACGTTTAACACGATTTCGCTTTACCGCCTTACCTATACTTTTTCCGCAGGTAAGACCGAGAGTGTTATATTTTTTTCTGCTTTGCTGAACATATACAACTATATTGCTTCTTACAACACTTTTCCCTCTGTAATATAAACGTCTGAAATCCTTGTTTAATTTCATGGACTTTGTATTCTTCATTTAATTTCCGCCTTGTGTATTTTTCAAATGTTAAAAAAGGCAAAAAGTCAGAGAAACAACGCCCTCTACACTTCCCGCCTTATCCGCCGCATTATTTACGCTGAAAGTTTCTTTCTGCCCAAGCGTCTTCTTCTTGATAAAATCTTTCTGCCTGATGCAGTGCTCATTCTCTTTCTGAATCCGTGCTCTTTGCTTCTTTGACGTTTCTTCGGTTGGTAAGTTCTTTTCATTTTCTGCACCTCCTAATTATTAATAATTAAAATCGTCAATATCGGAAAATCAATACATCTGTGAAAAAGACTTTCCTATTATTACCGAAGCTTCAATACATAAGCATCAAATAATAAAAATAGACATCGTACCTATTATATAGGTTTTTTCAAGTCTTGTCAAGTGTTTTAAGTTGATTTTAAATATTTTTTTTCTTTTTTATATATTTTAACGATATTTTTGCATAAAATGTGTTATTTGATATGGCTAAAAGGTTAATTATATGTAAAAATGACCATTTTATAACATGATTTTAATACATAAACGCTTTAAAAAGTCATACTGAAATATTCAAGACTTTCCAATATATTATTTTTTTGATTTAGCCTGTTTCAGCAAATTTTCCAATTCTCTTTTATTAAAGGTATATTTGTTGTCACAGAACTGGCAGGTAAGCTCCGCACTTCCCTGCTCGCTGATTAACGACTCAAGCTCCTCTTTTCCTATGGAAATGAGAGCCTGTTCCATTCTTTCCCGTGAGCATTGGCATTTATACCGAGGTGTTACCGTTTTATTTTCCATAAGCATATCATAGTCTTCGCAAACCTTAAACAATATATCCTCTGCCGACATACCGTTTTCAATCATTTCGGTAACCGGCGGCAGCGTTTTCATTTTTTCTTCAAGCTCTGCCGCAACCTCTTCGCTTGCCTCCGGCATAAGCTGAATCATAAAGCCTCCGGCACATTTTACGGAATTATCAGGATTTACCAACACACCCAATGCAATTGCGGTGGGGATTTGCTCGCTTGCCGCAAAATAATAAGTCATATCCTCCGCAATTTCTCCTGTTACTATAGGAACTTGTCCGGCATAAGGCTCTTTCATTCCCAAATCCCGTATAACATTCAAAAATCCATGTCCCACAGCCGCTCCGACATCAAGCTTGCCGTTTTTCTTTCTCGGAATGTCAACATATGGATTTACAACATATCCCCTTACCTCCGATTTATTATTGCATACAGCCACTATGCTTCCGATAGGACCGTCCCCTTTAAATTGAATCGTTGTGGAATCGGTATCGTTTTTCATTCCCGCTCCGATTATTGCAGAAACAGTCAGCACTCTGCCCAAAGCCGCAGTAGCCGTGGAATATGTCTTGTGTATTCTTTGCGCTTCATTGACCAAATCGGTTGTTACGGCAACAAATACCCTTATCGCTCCGTCCATAGAGCTGCCTCTTACTAAAATATCTGACAATGCTTTCACTCTCCGTTTTATACATTATAAATATGTTATTTTGCACTATTCATCAATAATAACATTAACAAATACTTCTTTATCCTCAATTGTAATGTCCTTTTCCTTTGTCGTCGGTTTAACGCTTACAAGCTGCTCGCCTCCGCCCGTTACCGAATCAAGATTCAGTTCCGCACTTATATTATCGGAGGTCAGTTTTTCTTTAGGTCCTGAGATTTCAACCTGTATCGTATTATTGGTCAAGGTATAATTTTTATTCTTTGAATTTTTTACGTTTAA
>JAXEIW010000092.1:0-18747 GCA_034101885.1 Clostridia bacterium
CCAATATCAATAAACAGCTCTCTCTCCTTAGGCACATTTTCTCTTTCTGCTTTTGTCGTAAGGTGAATCGCCTTAAGCCCGATAATTCCCTTAACCTTGTCTTTTCCTATTCTGACCTTTTTGGAAATAATAACACGAGTATCTATTCCGCCCACCGACTGAAATTCAAGATAGCCCTCTTTTGTAATTCCGCTTATAATAAATCCGACCTCGTCCATATGACATGAAATCATAACGGTTTTATCGTTGCTTTTTCCGCATTTTTTTATAAGCAAATTTCCCATACTGTCACATACGATTTTATCTGCATAAGGTGCGGCATATTCCTTTATAATTTCCCTGATTTGCTTTTCATTTCCGCTTACTCCGTCAGCATTACATAATTTTTCTAATAACATAACCAATCCTCCGCAAAGTCGTCAGATTCCTTTACAAATCTTTCTATAAGTGAAACGGTTGCATCGAAGTCCTTAAGGCTCATTGTTTCAACGCAGGTATGCATATACTTTAACGGAATTGACAAAAGAGCTGTCGGTATGCCGCTTTTTGTAACCTGAATTGCCCATGCGTCTGTTCCCGTATCACCGCTTGCAACCTCTGTATTTGTTTTTATATCATACTTTTTTGATATTTCAAATAGTTTATCTGCCATTTTAGGGTGTATGTTAGGTCCGATTGTAATAACAGTCCCCGAACCTGCTTCAAACGCTTCCTTTGAGTTATCGGGAGTTACCGCATGACATACGTCAACGGCAATTGCCATATCGGGATATATCTCAAATGCCGAAACGCCGGCACCTCTCAACCCCACTTCCTCCTGGGTTGAAATCGACGCATACAAATCCGCATCTATTTCATTAACACGTCTGAAAACCTCTAAAATAGCTGCGACTCCGGCTCTGTCGTCAAGAGTTTTTCCGCTGTAATTCCTGTTTTTTAACCTTCCCACCGATTGCTCAAAGGTAATGGAATCACCTATTGATACAATATTTTTTACTTCTTCGGCAGAAAGTCCGGTGTCAACTGCCATATCTTTAATTTTTACACTTTTATCCGCTTCTCCTGCCGACTGCAAATGGGGAGGTTTCGCACCGATAACACCTTTTATATCCTTTTTGCCGTGAATTATTACTTCACATGCAGGCAAAATCCTGCTGTCTACACCTCCTATATTAACGAAGGAAATAAATCCTTTTTCGTCTATTCCGGACACCATAAGACCTATTTCATCCATGTGTGCTTCAAGCATAATTTTCTTATTTGATTTCTTTCCTTTTTTTAATATAATCAGATTCCCGAGATTATCAATCTCGGTGCTGTCGCAATACGGCAGAAACATCTTTTCGATTTCTTTATTGATTCTGTACTCAAATCCTGAAATTCCACGCATATTACTTAGCTGTTCTATTATCTTTTCCAAACTATCACCCCACCATATAAAAGCCGTATAAATTATAATTCGTTGACCAGCTTTTTAAATAAATTTCCTCTTTCTTCGAAATTATTGAACATATCAAAGCTTGTGCTTGCAGGCGATAAAAGAACTATGTCACCGCTTTTTGCACAGTTTTTGGCAAGCATTACCGCTTTATCGTACTCGTCTGCATGAAGTATTTGAACACACGGTTCAATATTGAGTCGTTTGTATGCTTTATTAACCGCATCTTCTATTACTCCCGACGTGGCCCCTATTAATATAAGCGTTTTCACGCCGTTAATAATAGGCTCACCTATTTCGTTATAGGGTATTCCCTTGTCTTTTCCTCCGGCAATCATTATAACTTTATTTTTAAAAACCTTTAAAGTATTAATTGTTCTGTTGGGACTTGAGTCTATAGAGCTGTTATAGTATTTCACACCGTCAAGCTCTCGCACAAGTTCAATTCTGTGCTCAACTCCTCCAAAGCTTTTTGCAATATTATTTATGGTATCAATGCTTACAAGATCATGTACCGCTCCGATTGCCGCCATATAATTTTCTGCATTATGCATTCCGGGTATTTTGATATCCTTAAGCTTCAGCACTTCATCATCACCATAGTAAATTGCATCATTGGCAAGATGAATCAATGCATCATTTTTTGAGGAAAAATATCTGCATTTACCATTAGAGGCTTCCCCTATCTGTCTTGTGACATCATTTCCTGAATTTGTAACAAGAATATTATCGGCATTTTGATAGAGCATAATATTTTTCTTTGCATCAATATATTCCTGATAATCCTTATGCATATCGAGATGATTAGGTGAAATATTGGTTATTACCGCAATTTCCGGAGATTGCCTCATGGTATGCAGCTGAAAGCTTGAAAGTTCCAGTACAACATAATCTTCCGAGTTCATTTCTCCCACAGAGGTTAGCAGAGGATTTCCGATATTTCCGCCCAGCCATGTTTTATATCCCTGTTTTTCAAGCATTTTGTATATCAAAGTGGTTGTGGTCGTTTTTCCGTCACTTCCGGTAACACCGATAATATGAGAGGGGCAAAGCTCAAAAAACACTTCCATTTCGGAGGTTACAATACATCCATTTTCTCTTGCCGCATTCAGCTGCGGAACGTCAAAACGCATACCCGGTGTTTTAAAAATAATTTCCGCATCAATGTTGTCAAGATAATTTTCACCCAAATGCAGATTAACACCCAACGATTTTAAATCATCATAATTTTTTCCTAACTTTTCGGCACTTCTCCTGTCACAGGCAGTAACCTCCGCACCAAGCGTTACAAGGTACTTTATCAAAGGTAAATTGCTTATTCCTATTCCGATTACGGTAATTCTTTTTTTATTCATTTCCATTTCAAAGGCTTTTAATTTAATGTTATCCATCTATTTAACCAATCCTTTCCATACAATAAATATCAGTATTCCCATTAAATCGAAATTTATTATTTTATCGGTGCGTCAGCCTTGGCACAATGATTTTTTTCGGTGTATGGTTTATAAATGCGCATAACAGAGAAATACAGTTTTCCAAATCGCTTTTTGAAACCATTTCGGAGGGAGAATGAATATAGCGTGTCGGAACAGAGATTCCTCCCGTTCTTACTCCTGCTCCCGCTAATGATATTGCCCCTGCGTCCGTTCCACCGTCATTCATTATTTCAAGCTGATATGGTATTTTATTTTCTCTTGCAAGCTCGATTAGCAAATTCCTTATATAGGAATCGCACAAAACCGATCTGTCCATAACTTTAACGGCAGCGCCCTTTCCAAGCTTTACCTCCATTTTAATTCCCTCCGGTGTATCCCCGGTATCGGTCACGTCTATTGCCAGTGCATAATGCGGAGCAATCGAATATGCTGCGGTTTTTGCTCCTCTTAAACCAACCTCCTCCTGAGAGGTAAAAACAAAATATAAGTCATTGTCGGAGTCGACTCTTTTCATTGCTTCAAGCATAACATAACATCCGGCACGGTTGTCAAGAGCTTTCGATATAACAGTTTTGTCGCTCTCAACAAATGCTCCTTCAAATACCGCCATATCTCCCGTACTTACAAATTTTTCGGCTTCTTCTCGGTTTTTTGCTCCTATATCTATATACATTTTCCCGATTTTTCTGTCCTTGTTATCCTCCTCACTGCCGATAACTCCGACAGTTCCGTTTTCAAACCGTACACGTCTTGCTAAAAGGTCTTTATTATACAATCCTCCCACCGCCGAAAAACGTATAAATCCGTTTTCATCTATAACCGTTGCAATAACTCCTATTTCATCCATATGTGCGGCAATCATGATTTTTTCGCCTTTGCCTTTTTTATGCGCTATTAAATTTCCCAACGGATCACTGTAGATTTCATCAGCAAATTTTTCGGCTTCTTTAGATATTTTATCTCTTATTTTGTCCTCACGTCCCGAGGGACCGTATTCGGATGTAAGTATTTTTAAAAGTTCCATATTTATCCTCCGTTCCGCCATCGTTCTGCGGCATATGAAAATACTTATATTAATAATCCTGCAATTCTGAAATTTTTTATATCTTGATAATTATATCACATTACCTTTCATAAATCAATTAAAAATTTACAGTAAAAGAATTTTTTTCAACAAAATATTTTGTTCTTTTATAAAAAAATTATTCCTACAAGAAAAATAGTGCAAAAAATACTATGGTTTTCTTTACAATTTTGCAATATAATGTTATAATACATTTAAACATTTTAAGCATATTTTGTGAGGAATACACGCATGAAAAATGAATTTTTAATCTTTGCTCCGCCTGACAGCAAAAACGATATTTTCCGCATTACAATGGCAGGAATAACCTATGAAGATCCAAATTATACTGTCACACGAAACAATTCGTCTCAATTTACTCTTGAATACATAATATCCGGTGAAGGAACTGTCTGTGACAAGGGTGAAAATTATCAAGTTCGCAAGGGTGATATGTATATGCTTCAATTGGGAGAAAATCATCACTATTTTTCAAATCCTCATAATCCATGGAAAAAAATTTGGATTAACGCTCAGGGATCCCTTCCGGAAAATCTCACAAGAACCTACGGGATTTATTCAAATTCTATATTTAAAAATACAGACGGATATGACCTTTTGAAACAGGCAGTGGATATTTGCTGCAATCACACTCTGTCGGCAAGAGAAATAAACGAACAAATCGCTGTTATTTTCCACCGGCTTGTTATTTTAATGAGCAACAGCACAAAAACATCACCTCCCATAAGTAATGAGGCAGATATTCTGAAAAAATATCTGGATATGCACATTAACGACAATGTGACTATTGAAGAGTTATCAAAGCTGATTTTCCGAAGTGAATCACAAACCATAAGAATATTCAAAAAATATTTTAATGATACTCCTTATGAATATCTTATGAAAAATAAAATTTACCGTGCAAAAACACTTTTAAAAAATACCAATATGAGAATAAAAGATATTGCATACAGTATCGGTTTCAGTGATGAACATTATTTTTCAAGCATTTTCAAACAGCGAACCTCCATGTCACCCAAAGAGTATAAAAAAATCTCCATTAAATAAAGGAACCGGCAAATATGTCGATTCCTTTATCAGATTTCATTTTTTGCTATGTATGTATGCGTATATTTCAAATTTAGGGGATTTTTAAACTGCATATATCTTGACATTTCAACACTGGATAGGAAATTTAATTTTGATAAAAAAATATATAATAAAAACAGAGGAGGATTTTGTGCATTTTTGCAAAAAACTTGAATCCAAGCATTTCTGAAACGCTTGTAGGCTGCTGTGCGGCTGCGTTTCATAATTGTTCAGCAGTCATTAAACAGAATATCCCCAAACGTCAGATGGCTTTGGGGATTTTTTCTATGAATTGCAGTGAAGTTATATTTAATGATGAATGTATTCAGAAGGTTTTTTTCCGGTCTTTTTCTTGAAACATTTTGTGAATTGAGAAGGACTGTTAAATCCGCATAAATAGCAGATTTGAGAAATATTCACTTTTCCTGATTGCAAATAATCCAAAGCTTTTGAAATGCGGTAGTCAATTAAATATTGATGAGTTGACATACCTGTTGCTTTCAACATAATTCTGCCGATATGAGCGGGATGGTATCCGAATGCTTTTCCTATATCAGCATTTTTGATGTTATATTTGTAATTTGATTGAATATATTCAATTATGTTTTTTGATTTTTCAAAGATAGGCGAATTGCTCCCGGAATTTTCTGTTGATAATGCTATTCTTGCGAGAAGATTTGATAACAGTGAGCTGCAGCGAAATGAATAGTATTTATTTTTGTATGAAAAAATATCCTTTATTTCTTCAAAGTATGGTTTTAGAAAGAGCATATCATGTATTAAAACAATGTTATTAAAAGCTTCAATATCCGAAAATAACACATCTTCAGTGATGTTTTCGGATTGGAAATTTTCAGGTGTTGCCGATGGGATGGGAACTGGAATATGTTTACATATTTCAGTATAATCAAAATTAAAACCTATCAGAGTCATTGACTCGTTTGCATCAATATCATAGGTGTATTTCATTCCCGGTTTCCACATAATTAATGTTCCGGTTTTCATTGAATAAGAATTATTATTTATTGTAATATTTCCGTTTCCTTTTATACACAGAAAAATTCTGTTGTCATAAGCTATTAAAGTTCCCCATTTTGAGTTTTTATCAAATTTGGTTAATTGGGAATGCCGTATAAATGGTTTGATATCCTCAATAATTATTTTTTGCATAATTAAGCTCCTTTGCATAAAATCAAATTTGTTAAAATGTTCGTTTTTGACAAATTAATGTTTATATTTTATATTGATTATATCATAACGCTTTGATATAATCAAGTAAAAATAATAAAAAAACAAATGGGGTATGACTGAAATGATAGAAAGGAAAAAAAAACGAACAGCTAAAATAGGTGTTTTTGCTGTAGCACATGCAACATATTGGTCGCAGTTTAAAGGATTATATGATAATATAATGAAATATCATAATGACTTTTGTAATATGTTGAAAAAAAATGGTGTCGAGGTATTTGATTTTGGAATGATTGATTCAAGTGAAAAAGCCTATGATATTGTTGATATGATGAATGGTTCCGGTGCAGATGTTATTTTTTGCAATATGGTGACTTATGCAACATCATCTGTTTTTGCACCAATAATAAAGTCTGTTGATAAACCAATTGTGCTTGTTGCATTACAGCCTCTTAATAAATTGGATTATAACAAAGCGTCTACATTCATGCAGTTGGAAAATGATAATATATGCTCTGTTCCGGAATTTGCCGGAGTAGCAATAAGAATGGGCAAAAAGGTTTCAGATGTTATTATCGGCTGCTTATATAACGATAGGGAAGCGGAAGAAGCTTTAAAAGAGTGGTGTGATATAGCGAAGGTACTTCATGATTTAAAGGGTGCAAGAATAGGTCTTATGGGTCATGTTCTTGAATCTATGTATGATATGCATTCAGATCTTACAGCTATTTCGGAAGCGTTTAATATACACGTCCCGCTTCTTGAGATTGATGATGTTGTAGAATTATACAATAGTGTATCTGATGATGAAATTTCAGGAAAAATTAAAGTAATAGAATCTGAATTTGATATTCCTGATCCTAAGAGTGATCCTGTTACTATGAAACTCACAGATGCCGATATGAAAAAAGCAGCAAGAGGCGCGGTTGCCTTGGATAAGTTTATTGAAAAATATAATCTTACAGGATTGGCATATTATTATGAGGGTAAGGAAGGATCTATACAAAGAGAAGTGGCAAGTTCATTTATAGTAGGTAATTCTATTTTAAATGCTCAGGGAACGCCGATGTGCGGTGAATATGATATTAAAACTTGTGTGGCTATGTTAGTTATGGATAGACTTAATATAGGTGGTAGTTTTGCGGAGTTCCATCCATTTGATTTTGAAGAAGATTTTATACTTGTTGGACATGACGGACCGCATCATTTGAAGATAGCAGAGGGTAAACCTGTTTTGAGGAGTCTTGTAAAGTATCATGGCAAGCCGGGAAGTGGGGCCTCTGTTGAATTTAAAATAAAAGAAGGTCCAATAACAATGCTTGGAATAACTCAGACAGACGATGGCAAAATGAAGTTTGTAATCGGTGAGGGTTATTCAAAGAAAGGACCTATTCCACCAACAGGTAATACAAATACAAGAGGCTTTTTTGAGCCTTCAACAAAAGAATTTATAAAAAAGTGGGTTTTGGAAGGACCTACCCATCACTATGCATTAGGTGTAGGGCATCATGCCAAAACTCTTAAAAAAATTGCGGATATACTTAATTTGGAAAGTGTTATAGTTAAATAATAGAAATAAATTACAAATATACAATAGATAAGATTTCAGATAAAAGCATTCTCCAAAACTAAATATTATACGTGGATTTTTATATAAACTCTGTCTTATAATAAAGAATATGCTCATCAAAATCTACGCAATCATTAGATAATACAAGGAGCAATTTTTGTGATTTACTATAGAATCTATGTCAATTGTGGGAGCAAATAAAATAGATTTAATCAGTCAATTTAAAGCAAAACAGTTTAAAGGAAATGTCTGATTTTTAAAATTGACTTTTTTAAATATTGACATGATAAAATTTATATATAGATAAGGAGGCTTAATACTATGATACAAAAAACAAAAAAATTAAAAAACAACAAAATAATAAAACAACATGGGCAAAGCTTTAAAAGCAGCCATTGGATGTTGACTTCTATGTTTATTCCGGCTGTCGTACTTTTGTTTATTTTTTCCTATATTCCAATGTTTGGAATTGTAGTTGCGTTTAAGGATCTTAAGTTCAGCAAAGGAATATGGGGGAGCGCATGGAATGGGATTGAAAACTTTATTTTCCTATTTAAGTCAGATACATTATGGATTTTATTACGCAATACGGTATTATATAAAATTGTTGGAATGATTTTGGGTAATGCAATTCCTGTAATAATTGCATTATGTTTGGAAAGAGTTACAAAGAAATTTGCTATTAAATTTTATCAAAGCGGTATGTTTCTTCCGTATTTTCTTTCGTGGGTTGTCGTTTCATATTTTTCAGCAGCACTTTTTGATTATGATGCGGGAATGATCAATTCTATATTAAATTATTTTGGGGCAACGAAAATTGATTTTTACAGAGAACCGGTATATTGGCCGTTTATACTTATTGCTTTTTCGGTTTGGAAAGGACTGGGTTATTCAACACTCATCTTTTATGGTTCTCTTTTAAGTATTGATCCGGCTCTTTATGAGGCGGCGGTTATTGACGGTTGCACAGAATGGAAAAAGATATGGTATATTTCTGTTCCGCATCTTATCCAGCCTATAATAATCGTATTGCTCTTGGGGTTAGGAGGAATATTCCATTCTGATTTTGGTTTGTATTATTTTATCCCAAATGATACCGGAGCTCTTTTGAAGGTAACAGATGTTTTGGATACATATATCTTTAGAACCTTGAGAAATGCTACTAATGTGGGAATTTCTTCTGCTATTGCTTTTTTGCAGTCTGTTGTAGGATTAATTTTTGTAATTTTAGGCAATACCCTTGCAAGAATGTATGATGAAGAATGTGCACTGTTTTAAGGGGGTTATTTTATAATGATTAAGAATAAAGCTAATAAGTTTATAGAATCATTAATAGTAAATATTGTATTAGTGTTTGTTACTCTTACTTGCATAATTCCGTTTGCTGTGGTTCTAAGTGCTTCTTTGTCGGAAGAACTTACACTGGCTCAGCGTGGATACAGTATTATTCCGAGAGGATTTACTTTGGATGCATATAAGGTTGTTTTTAAAAATGCAGCACAGATATTAAGTGCATATGGGGTAACAATAGTTACAACGGCTATAGGTGCAACATTGGGTGTGCTTATTGCTGCGTTAAGCGGTTATCCGTTATCGCGTACAGATTATAAATGGAGGAAATATTTTAGTTTTTATTTTTACTTTACAATGATTTTCTCCGGCGGTGCAATATCAAGTTACATATGGATAACACAAGGGCTTAATCTAAGAAATAATCCCTTAGTTCTTATATTACCGTCTCTTGTTTCGGCATGGAATATATTTATGATGAGAACTTATATGTCAAAGATACCAAAGGAGTTGATTGAAGCTGCAACCATTGATGGTGCCGGTGAGTATAAAATATTTTTTAAAATAATTTTACCTATGAATGTGGTTGGACTTGCAACTATGTTTATTATGACGGCATTGACATATTGGAATCAGTGGTATCCGTGTTTGATGTATTTGAGCGATGATAAATATGTAACCCTTCAATATTACCTGATACGAGTAATGAGTAATATAGATTTTCTTTCTCGTCAGGAAAATGCGGTTGCTACTTCTGTAGATATTTCAAAAATGCCGTCAGAAACTGCTCGTATGGCGATATGCGTAGTTTCAGCAGGACCAATGATATTTGTGTTTTCATTTTTCCAAAAATACTTTACAGGCGGTATTGCATTAGGCTCTGTAAAAGGCTAAGTGCGGATATGAGATATTACAATTGATGAAAAAAATGACAGATATAAAGTTGGTTAATGATACATGGATGAAATTAGAAAAAAATTCCCGTATTTATGCGGGTTGTGGCATTTCGCAAATGCCTATATGTAAATAAAAATAAGAAAGGAGAGTTATAACACAATCATTAATCAATTGGAATTGTGTTATATAAGAAAGGTATGAAAAAGAATAGGATTTTAGCAAGTATGTTGGTTTTTGCTATGGCTGCGATGATGATTGGAGGTTGTTCAAAGGAAAAAGCGGAGGATGGACCGACCGAGATTTCATGGTATCAATTTGGTGTTAAACAAGATTCAAGCTATGATGATGTTTTCAACAAGGTAAATGAGCTTCTTGAGAGCAGATACAATATGAAGCTAAATATTATATTAACAGATGGTTCGAACTATTCGCAGAAAATACAGATGATGAATGCGGCACAAGAGCCGTATGATCTTGTTTTCACATCTAACTGGACAAATAACTACTATACTAATGTGGAAAACGGGTCTTTGATAGATTTATCGGAATTACTCCCGGAATATGCTCCAAAGCTTTATGAATCTCTCACTGACGTGGAAAAGGAGGCAGTAACTGTTGATGGAGGTATGTATGCAGTTCCGAATTGGCAGGTTCAGGCAAGGGCTGTCGGGGTATGTGTTCCCCAAGTGATGCTTGATATGACTGATTATACAATGGATGATTTCAATAAAATTGAGGATTTTGAACCATATCTTGCAGAAGTAGTCGCACAAAAACCTGAATATGCTAATTCAGGAAGCGGATGGAAGCCATTGATGCAATATTATGGACTTATTAGTGTAGTTCAGGAAGGCCTTCCGGGAGCTTGCTATTTTAAAAAGCAGGGCAAGCCTGTTATAGTGAATCAGTTTGATACACCTGAATTTATGGAGTATGCAAAGCTGAAAAGAAGATATGTCGAAAAAGGCTATAGACGAGAGGTGACTGCGGTAGAAGCCAAAAAAGGAGTCCCCATAAATCCCTTGAGCTGGTCATCATGGAAACCCGGACTGGAGGCAGAGAGCCGTAATAAACTTGGATACGATGCGCAGGTAAAGCGAATAAGTGAACCTGTTTTATCTACGGAAAGTATTATCGCTACAATGACAGGCGTCGGTGCATATAGCACTCATCCTGAAAAAGCAGTACAAATGCTTGAAATAGTATTTACAGATCATGAGATTTATAATATGTTGTCTTTTGGTCTTGAAGGTGTGAACTATGATTTTGTTGAGGGTAAGGAAAAAACTATTAAGATTCGAGATAACAGCACATACTCGATGTCGAATTGGGCTATAAGTTCTGTTGCTAATTCTTATGTCATAGAAGGTAATCCGGAAGACATATGGGAGCAAACAAGAGAATTTAATGAAAGTGCAATTGTTGCACCTACAATTGGTTTTAGTCCTGATAATTCATCAATTAGTGCAGATTTGGGAAACTGTGAAACTGTTATAAAGGAGTATCTTGCAACAATCGAGGGCGGCTTTGAAGATCCTGAGATTATTGTTCCCGAATTTAGAAACGCGTTAAAGACAGCCGGTGTTGATAAGGTAATCAATGAACTCCAACGTCAAGTTGATGAATGGTGGGAAACGAAAAAATAAAAAGGAGAAAATAAATAATGATTAAGAAAATAATTGCATTTGTTATTGCGACATCTATGATTTGTTGTTTGACAGCATTCAATGGTTCCGCAGCAACATATCCAATTTACACGGAAACATCATTTACGGATTTGGCAGAAGAAGCGTTGCAGGAAGTATGTATTTTATCACCCGATTCCGCCGGAATGCTTGTCAGGGGTGCACAAAGACGAATTGATGAAAAGAATATTTCTTCAACTCCTAAACTTATAGAATCAAGAACCTATGTCCCACTTGTTGCAGCAGAGATACTTTTTAATGCGTATACAAATGCTGACACGTCATCAGCGGTATGTGATTTCAGAAAATATGATTTTGACAAAACAACAAAAATAAGTACTGTTGGAGAAGAGGCTGTAGTTGATGGTATAAATGAATTAAATACATATGTAATATATGTGAATGCAGAAGAGTATGTACCTTTAAGAGTTATTGCGGAAAAACTTGGAAATAAAATTGTATATGATAATGGATATATAGTGTTTGGCCCTCAGTCTTTTGTAGATGCAATTATGGAAAATACAAAATTTTATTCACAAGCAAAAAGCATAATTGATATGTATATTCCACAGACACAGGGCAGAGAAATTTATGTTTCCGGAAGTGAAGGTAATGACGAAAATGACGGAACTGTGAATAGTCCATATAAAACCATTGAAAAAGCCAATAAGGTTGCAGGCGCAGGGGATACTATTATAATAAAAAGCGGTATATACAGAGAAATAATAAAACCTGTTAATAACGGTACGGCTGCCAAGCCTATTACATATAAGGCATATGGAAATGATGAGGTTATAATAAATGCAGCAGATATCGTATCTGATTTTCAACCTGTTGGAAATAACCTATATCAAGCACCGTGTACAGGTGTAGGAGAAGGCAGAAATCAGATTTTCATTAATGGCGATGCAATTCCGGAAGCAAGATTTCCCAATATTGATACGGCAGCTGATTATCCCGGTATTTCTGACATAAGTAATTTTTTTGCGACAAAGGGCAAAATAGAAGTACAAGAAGGGGACAATAAGTACTTTGCAACAAGTGAATTGTTTAAAAATGATGAGGCTGACAAATGGAAGGGAGCGACCTTTGTATCTTTGCACGGCAGTGGCTGGACGCTTGGAACAGCCAAGATTCAAACATCATCTTCTGATGGAATTGTATTGAATGATATTTCGTACAGATGGTGGTTCGATCCGGCATCAGGCGACGGAAGGGTAAGCGGAAATAAACGCTACGGATATATTACAGAAACTGTTAATGCAATAGATACAGACTATGAGTGGGTAGTTGAAGACAGTGTAATTAAAATACAGCTTCCATCAGATGTTGATTTGAATTCATTTACTGTTGAGGCTAAGGCGCGTCAGCTTTGCATTGATCTTTCATCCAGGGAATATGTACGAATTGAAGGCATAAAAACAATAGGCGGCGGTGTGAATATGAATAACACCCAAAGCTGTATGCTTAATAACTGTAAATTTGAAAATATAAGCCACTATACAAAAGCTTATGACCAACGTGATGGATTTATTGAGGGTGCAGGAAGTTCAAATTCAGCGGTGTATAAAGGTGAAGTAGGAATATTTATAAGCGGCAGAAACAGTGTTGTCAAAAACTGTGAGATTAATGAGTCGGCAGGTGCAGGCATATATTTGAGCGGTCTTTATACTTTAGTTGATAACAATAAAATAACAAATTGCGGATATATGAGTTTGAGCGGAATTTATATTGCTCCATATATTATTGAGAATTATAATACACCGAGAGGTGGATATGTTATTACTCACAACGAAGTAAGAAATTCGGGAAGAAGTGTTCTTGGACTTCAAAGCGCGAATGAGTGGCCCGGTTGGGAACGGCAAGCAGCATACATTCCTTGCGAAATAAGCTATAACAAGTTTGTAAACGGTGGACTAACTGCTTATGATACCGGTGTTGTGTATTTCTGGGGTTCTACAATGGGCAGTAATACGAGAGATACTCAGTTTCATCACAATGCAGTAGGAATGGAAACGAAGACTGATATGAGTATGCATAGTATGATTTATCATGACAATTATATAAACAGGATGGAAACATATAGTAATCTCATGTATACTACTAACAGTGAATTTACTAAGACCTATGATGTATACATTCAAAGACAGGATTTATTTCCTGATTCGTATGCTGTTGTTGATTGTGCTGATAACAGCGATGTAGGGTATGTATCAAGCTTTGCGAATATTGCAGAGTCGGCGTATCCGAACGGAGAATATTTTAAGGTTGGTTTAAGATAATTTAGTACTGAAGGGGGTTAGTTAATGAAAAAGTGCATGAGTTTAATTATAATATTAATTTTTATTTTAAGCTCGTTTTCGACGAGTCTTGCGACTGAAACAGACGGTGGCTTGATTTTTGACTTGGATATCACATCTTCCGTCGGAGAAGCAACAACGGTTGCGGACAGAACAGCAAATGTGACAATAACGAGCGGCAATATTCCAAAAACAGAAAGTGAAACAATAAATGGAAATCAGATTAAATATGTAAATTTCTATACAGAATCTAATCAAATGGTTGCATATATGAGTTTGCCCAATAACAAGGTATGCAACTATGATAATACGACCATAGAAGCTTTTATAAAGCCTCAAGCAGATGAAAATATAAGAACAATATTTTCTGTTTCTTCAAATTTTGGCAATTCCGTTTATTATGCTGCTTTTAAGGGACAAAATTTGATAGTTAAAACTCATGATCGGGAATTTTCAATAGATATTGGCGACAATATCGGTAAGTGGGGACATTATATTTTTGTACGCTCGTACAATGAGAACAGCTGTACTATTGAAGTTTATCTAAATAATCAAAAATTGACACTGGGAGAGGAGGGAGATGAAGTTGTTTTATCGCCAAAAGACGATGGGGAGTATGATTTCTTTATAGGTGCTCCGGGGAAACGAGGAACTCAAAAAGATTATACAACACTTTCGTCTATTGCGGAATTCAGAATTTATGATTATGCATTTAACGCAAGTAATGTTTTGGAAAGGTTTCTTGATAAAGCCGAAACCTATGGACTTATCGGAAATCAAACACCGGATGAGCCTCAAGAACCCGATTTTCCTGAGGATGGTGGTTTAAATAAAATCTTTGAACTTGATATTGACAATTATAATAAAGAAACAAATATACCTATGGATTCAACAGGAAATATAAACGGATTAGAAGTTCAAGGCAGTGCTGTAGATACCGAAGAATTAGTGTCGGTTTACGGAAATAAAAAAATTCTTAAGTTTATGCCTGATGGTCAAGAAATGCTTATTAAAGTACCCGCTGAAAAGATTGTATATCAAGATATAATATCAGCAGAACTTTGGGTTAAATATGAAGAATTGTTTGTGGAGGGAAAATACCAACATCCATTTGGGTATGAGAAATCAACAGGATGGGATAATAAATTTTCACCTGAAATGTTTATTCATTCCAGCGGAAACAGAATAGCCTTTGGCAACGCATTTAATGTTGCAACTCCGTTGACTCCTTGGGTTCAGCTTGTATTTCAAAGAAGATACAATAAAGATAAAAAGGAATGTACATATCTTACCTACATGAATGCCAAGCTTGTTAATGAGGTGACAACAAGTTATGAATTGGCAGAGGAATACAGCACATTCTATATAGGCGGAAACAGTAATATTGCACAGCAATATTTAGGCTCTATGGGTAAATTTGCACTTTATAGCGGTGAATTGACTTTAGATGACATTGGAAGCTTATATAACAGTCAAAAGGATTACTATGTTGAACCACAATTTTATGAAGAATCAGGAAATGTAAATATTAACACAACCAATTTGAAATTCAATTCAACCGGTACACTTGATTTTAATGATTTGAAGGAGAGTAATATTGACCTGATCAACGCATCTACAGGTGAGTCGATAAAAACAAAGCTTGTGTCAAAGTCCGATACTATGTTTGAAATTAATTTATCAAAATATCTTGACTATAATACAAGATATAAAATTTCTTTGATGGACAAAAAAGCATATATGTTTTTTCTGAGCGATAAATGTGATACAATATATGATTTTAAATTATATGACAAACAGTTTAATATGTTAGATAACTTTGTACAATCCGATTCCTATATATGCAGATTGGATTTAAAAAATAATTCACAAAAGGAAAAGACTTATGAATATATGATTGTCTTTAAAAATGATAAAAATCAACAGGTAAAAACAGTATTTTCAAAAGATATTAAAATTGGCTCGAACGACAGTGAGTGCAAATACGAAACCGTATCCGATGTAAAGGATGCCAAACAAGTATATTTATATTTATGGGAAAGGGTTGGGGAGTCGCTCATTCCTATAGATAATATACCGTATATAATAAAATAAAGTATAAATGGAGGAAAGTAAAATGAAAAAAATTATTAGTATTTTTGTGATTATGGTTATGATTTTGAGTATAGCAAGTACAACTGTTTTTGCATCGCCGATAACAGATGGTAAAATTCTTGATATTGATTTTTCGAGCTATGATGGAACAATATCATCTATTACCGAATCAACAGGACAGGATGTAACTATTGAATTTAACAGCACAGATACAGGTAAACAGCCTACCGTTGGAACAGAAAGCTTATCAGAAAACAGTACTTTAACATACGCACATTTTGATAATCCTGATTCTCAGTATATATCGGTTAAAGGCGGAACAAATACAACCTTATTTAATAATGATACTACAACAATTCAAATGTGGGCAAGAATACCAAAGCCTGAAATGAATAAATATCCTAAATTTTTTGGATATACATCAAATGTATCGGGGGTTGCATATTCTTGGGTTGTAGAAGCACAAGGAATAACTGCTGATAAAACAAAAGTATCGGTTTTTGGATATAAAGGCGATGGTACTACAACAACAAAGGGAGAGATAGATTCAAACAATCGAGGTGTTATCGACAGCTATGTGAATGAATGGACATTATACACCTTTACGAGAGAAGTTGCAGAAGGTGCAACAACATATAAAATTTATGCAAACGGAAATCTTATTGCAACACAAACCTCTGATGTTGGAGATACATATGATGGTAATGAATTAAACATAGGTGGATTTTATGCTTGGAAAACAAGTGCAAGTAATATTTTTACAGGCGATATTTCAAGAGTTCAAATTTATAACAAGGCATTTACTGAGGCAGAAGCAAAAGCAGCATACGATGAAGGAATTACGAATTATATCTATGTAACACCGGTTGTAGATAATAAATTACTTGATATTGATTTATCGAATTATGACGGAACAATCAGTTCGGTGCATGAATCAACAGGACTTGATTTCACAATAGGATTTAACGGAGATTATAAACCATCTGTCGGAGAAGATATTTTATCAAACGGTAATAAAATAAAATATGCAAGCTTTAATGCTGATGAAACTGCAGCAAAAGAACCCCAATATATTATAGTTTCAGGTGGTGAAAGACCTACGTTATTTAATAATGATACTACAACAATTCAAATGTGGGCAAGAATACCAAAGTCTGAAAAGGAACAATATCCTAAATTTTTTGGATATACATCAAATGTATCGGGGGTTGCATATTCTTGGGTTGTACAAGCAATGGGAATAAAGGATGATTCAACAAATATATCGGTTTTTGGATATAAAGGCGATGGCACTACAACAACAAAGGGAGAGATAGATTCAAACAATCGAGGTGTTATTGACAGCTATGTGAATAAATGGGTATTATACACCTTTACAAGAGAAGTTGCAGAAGGGACCACAACATATAAGATTTATGCAAACGGAAATCTTATTGCAACACAAACCTCTGATGTTGGAGATACATATGATGGTAATGTGTTCAGCATAGGTGGTTCGACAGCATGGAATACGCCTTCAAATACATCTTCCTTCTTTGTGGGTGATATAGCAAGTGTTCAAGTTTATAATAGAGCGTTTACTGAAAACGAAATGAAGAGCGAATACAAAAATAATTATTATAAATTTACAACCGGAGTTCAGCCGGAAGAGGGAATTATTCTTGATATTGATTTTTCGACGTATGACGGAACAATAACATCTGTTACGGAGACAACAGGGCAGGAAACAACGATTTCGTTTAACAGTGCCGATAACGGAAGACAGCCTACTGTTGGTACAGAAATTCTTGGTGAGAATAAAGCTATCACATATGCACATTTTGATGCTGCTAATGGTGTGTCGCAACATATCAATATTGAAGGAACGGATAATTCAACTATATTTAATAATAAGATAACCACAGTTCAGATGTGGGCAAAAATTCCAAAACCCGATTCGGGAAAATATCCTAAGCTTTTCGGATATAAAGGCTCGAGAGATGTGTATTCATGGGTGACAGAAACGTATACTCAATCAGCTAAAATGCTAATAAAAAATAAAGGAAGTTATACCCAAAGCGGTAAGGGCGATATAGATTCTTCTACAGGAACAATTGACGACTATGCAAACAAGTGGACATTATATACTTTCACAAGAGAAATTACAAATACAGGAGCAACATATAAGGTATATGCGAATGGCAATGCAATATTGACGCAAACTAATGCAAATATTACAGATACCTTAGATGGAAATTTATTTACTATTGGTGGTTCATCGGCTTATTCGACAGATAATAACAATGGTCTTTTTGGTGGAGATATTGCAAGTGTTCAAATATACAATAAAGTCTTTACTGATGATGAATTAAAGAAAAAGTATGAGGATACTTGCGATAAATTTACAGCAGAGATTCAGCCGGGAGAAGATGAAAGCGGTAAAGCAACAATTACGAAGGTAGATTATTATGATGAGAATGATGAGGATTTTACTTTTGTAAATGGTAAAGATATCGTATATCTTGATGTATATCTTGAAAATACAACACAGTCAGATGTAAACTATGCTGTTATAATGGCAACATATTTTGAAAATAAAGTGTTTGATACAGTAGCATACAGGACAGGAAGTGTTGCTGCAAAAACAAATGAAACAGACACATATAATTTTGATTTAACAAAAGTACCTGCAAACGGTAAAATTAAGTTCTTCTTCTG
>JAXEIW010000093.1:0-17546 GCA_034101885.1 Clostridia bacterium
CTGATTTTTGTTATCTGCACTTTCAAATGTTGAAACAGTTGTACTTTTGTTTGCCCAAAAGTACCAAAAGGCACATAAGGTGTTCCCCTTATGTATCCCCTTTTGGGTTTCACACCCGTATCAGTATTCTATAGCTCAAACACGCGCCAACTGCCTTGCAGTTGCGCAACTCGCATAATGCATTGCCCCTTTAGACTATGCTCTTTGGTTGGGCGGTTCAAGTTTTGCGTTCTTTTTTAGACAACAGTCAAGGAAGTTTAGTTGAATTATTTAGCTTTTTTGAAAATAATGCCGCTAACACATAATGATAAACAATAATTTATCCTCATAGGTGGATAGTAATGAATTTTCATTTAAATTCAGCTGTTAAAATCCGGCGAAAAGTATATCTCTCCGCCGGTTTTTCCCTGATTCCGTTTATTGAAAAACTTAAGCCATTCTTATCGATTCAATTACCTGCGGTTCCAAAGGACAGTCCTGAAAATCGGTAGCGGTTTCCGCAATTTTGTCAACCACCTCAATGCCCTCTGTTATTTTTCCGAAAGCGGCATATTGTCCGTCAAGATGCGGTGCGTCTTTATGCATGATAAAGAACTGACTTGAAGCGCTGTTCGGGAAAGATGTTCTTGCCATTGACAAAACGCCTCTTGTATGCTTTAAATCATTCGGAACACCGTTTCTCGTAAATTCTCCCTTTATTTCTCCGGCCTGCTTATGCTGTCCGTTTTCATCATAACCGCCGCCCTGTATCATAAAATCCTTTATTACACGGTGAAATATCAAGCCGTCAAAGAATTTTTTCTCAATCAGCTTTATAAAATTTTCCACTGTAATAGGTGCAATTTCAGGATAAAGCTCCGCCTTCATAACATCTCCGTTTTTCATTGTAATAATAATGTCGCTCATAATAAAATCCCTTTCTTTTGTGCCGATTTAAATGTTTATGTTATTTAATGACTGCTGAATACGATTGAAAATCGCATTTTTTCAGTTAGCATTATTTAATGACTGCTGAACAATTATGAAACGCAGCCGCATAGCGGCTTATAAGCGTTTCATAATTGTTTGGGTGCAAGGGTTTTGTGCATTTTTGCAAAAAACCTTGCACCATTAATAAATATTTTGCTTCCAAAATATTTATTTCAGCAGGCTTTATCAATGCGAACTGTGTAAAATCTTTGATTTTACACGAAAAATTTTGACAACAGTCATAATTTTTCTAAATGCGATTGAAAATCGCATTTATTCAGTGAGCATTATATATCGAAATTATTTATTCAAACCTTTGGGTAAAAAGTGTATTCATATCGGAAAGAGAATCCCACACATTGCAAATAATGCTGTAGCCCTCCTCATCGGGGATATAAAAATCAGTGTTTACAACGGCAGACTGTCCCTTTGTAAGCGTCCTCGACACCGTTTTAATATCAACAAGCTCGCAATAAGTATCTGTTGTTTTATACAATCCCGTCATTACTATAACCTTTTTGTTTTCGGGATAGCTGTTATTATTTACAACTGCCGATATACTGACCGTATTTCCGCTTCTGTCGGACAGCTTTTCAATCTGCTTTCCTTCGCTCTTTACAACAAGTCCCTTAAATTCAAACGGTTTCTTCTCGGTAACAAACGAAAGCGAATTAAACACATAATTTTGACTGTCACCCGAATATTTTACCCGCTTTGAAATACCGACCGTATATCTTGTTTCATATTCAAGAGGCTTATTAAAGGTTATTTCCGCAACGCTTCCGTCTACCGACAGCTTGCAGTCGGCTTCGTCACCGTTTGCCGCAGTTACCTTTATATTATCTGCCGTAACGGTACTTGCATCAACATTCTTTCCGAAATCAATCGTAACACCTGTATTTATTGACACTCCGCTGCTTCCGTTAACGGGAGTGTATGTTACCTCTGCCGGAACCGAATCAATTGTTGTTATTGTAAGAGGTGCATAGGTTTCACTGTCACCCTTTCTTTTCATTATTAATCCGCCGTCTTTTACCGCAAACTGAAAAGCCAATTCCTCAGTATTTTCCGACATCGCCTTTTTAATATAGTCTGTTACGTCTATTTCAAACTCTTTTCCGTTTACCAAGCCTTCAAGAAGCTGTTCGCCAACAAGCTCTCTTTCTTCAAAAACGCCGTTTGAAAGCATTGTTGCATAATAATCAACAGAAGCGTTCCAGTTTGTTCCGATTGAATATAATCTTCCTGTTTTATCTTTTGTATTTGCCAGCTCGTTTCTTTGCGAAATTTTCATTTTGACCGTTGCCTCGGCAATTGCATCAGGATTTATATTCAATCCCTTCAAGCTGTATTTTATAAAATGGTTTTCACTGTCCAAATCGCCTACCCAGCCTTCATAAACAGATGTATTCGGCTTATCGCTCTTTGGATTCGACATCAGTTCCTGAGAAGCATATACGATGGTAGGCTCTGCAAAATACTTTGAAATTTCTTCATTAAACACCTTTACAAAAGATTCCTTATCATCAGCCGCTCCGACAACGGAAGCATAGAGTCCGCTCTTATCGGACAGCTTGTCATAGAGAGTGAAGCTTATGCCAAGCGTTGATGAATATTTTTTAAGCAATCCGTCAAATTCTTCAAAGCTTTCGGAACGATTGATCATTGCAACTATGCTCTTTACGGCTTCTTCCTCGTAATTTGAATAAATCTCTTTAAATTCATTTATCGTCTTAATCTCATTGCCGTTTGTAAACGCCAATGCCAAAATATCAATATTATTTTTTAAATCCGAATCGCTTATTCCCAAAAGCTTGCCGTTTTCAAGTAAAAATTCTTTGGTTGCATCAACATCGTCAGTGTTCAGTCCCGATAAAAGCTCTCTGTATATTTCATCGGTTAATGCGTAGAATCTTTCGGAAAATTGTGAAACCGTTTCATAATCCTCGCCGCCGTTATACATTTTTTTGATAATTTCGCTGCGTCTTTGTTCATCGAGAGAATCTATCAGTTCAATCTCTATACCAAGACTTGCGCCCAGCTCCGTAATCATCTGTTCAAACTCGTCTATATCCGCCGCTTCGTTCATTGCTTTTAATATATCCGCTTGTTTAACATTTGCAATAGCGTCCCGTACAAGTTCAAAAAATTCTTCTGTGCTTTCTATTTTGACGCCTGCGAGCGCAATAGCCACCTTCGCCTTTTGCTTTAACTGCTCGGCAGTCATTCCGAGCATTTCTCCGTAATCGCTCAAAATTCTGTTTGACTCTGAGGTTGAAGCATCGGCAAATGCACCGATAATCTCTGACGTGTTATACTTTATCGTAAGAGTGGCGTTATTATTAAAGCAGTCGTTTTCATATCCGTTCAATCCTACGAAAACATATCTTCCGTTAATATAGTCCGTAACGTCAACATCGTTATTGTCACCGCCCTTTGAATAGAACTTATCCCTTACCGGAGCAAACATAAGTCTTTCAAAATCCTCACTGTCAGATGATGCGACAGCCGCAGACACCTTTCTTATAACGCTTGCCTGAGGGCCTCCGGCATTTCTGGTTACATTAAACATAGCCGACATAATATATTTTGAGGGAATTTCCGACAAATCGAATTTAAAAACAATTCTTGAGGAGCTGCTCTGAGGATTCCAAACCGCGCCGCTGCCCGCACTGGAAAAATCAGCAGGCAAGCCTTGAGCCGTACTGTTTTCGGTATAAAGATACATCGTATCCACGCGATTTAATTTTACGTTGCCTGCCGACTGCTTATCGGCTTCAAGAACTATTTCATTATTTATTATAAAGGTATTTGCCTTTGCGTCAAGTATTTTTTTGTTAAGCGCTGCTTTATCGGGGATTTTTGCATACAGGTCAGTCATTATTCCGATAGCTCCGCCGTTTTTTTTCACAAACTCTTCCAAAGCCGTCTCATCACTGATATTTTTCAAATCCTCCGCTATCGCAGACGTATCAATTATATATGTAATAAAATTATCGGTTAACTTATTTCCTGTTAGAAATATTGTCTGATAATCTTTTATTTCCGTTCTTATTGAGAATACCTCATGCATATTATCAATGTATTCCTTGTACTTTTGTGTTATATCAAAGGTATTCACGGCGCGTGCCTTATCGTTTTTAACTGTCAGATTCATTGATTTATCTGTCAGCATATCTTCAAGCTCGTCTTTTGCGACTCCGAATTCATCAAAACCGCCGTTTACGAGATAAAGACTCCAGTCCTGCTTATTTGATGCCGCAACGCACATTCCCGAGGAATTTTTATTTGCAAGACTGTACTTTACAGACGCAATATATTCACTGTCCACATCAATATCATCGGTAAGTGCAAAAGCAGTCAATTTACCGTAAGCCGGAGTATCATTTCCTATTCCGTTAAAATACTGCTCATCAATATCCTCCGTGAGAACAATATCACCCAACATTGGGTGTTCGATTATTGCTGTATTTTCCGAAACAGCCGTATCATATGCTTCCTGAACGCTGTCGGTGTCGGCAAAGCCTTCCTCCGGGCGCAAGTCAATTATTGTTCTTGCAATACGCTCCAATGTGATTTCACTAAAATTATTCAGCGCCGTAATATCTATAAAAATTTCCTTATCATCGGCAAGAGTTCTTATTTCATCAATAACAGCAGCTGCATCTGCCGCATTTATGCCATCTGTAACTGCAGCTAAAACCGTAAGCTGTGAAAAGCTTGATAAAAACAACACCGATGATAACAATGTTAATAATAATTTCTTCTTCATGAACACACGCTTTCCTTTCTGTGCCACAGCACAAATATTTGACCGAATTTCAGTTGTTTGTTAAACATTGAGTAATATCCCCATATTATATTTATTATTGTGCAGAGTCCTAAGACTCTGCACAATAATTTACTTTCTATCTGTTTATTGTATAAACAGTCTGAACATCATACGGATTCATTGTCTCAAAGCCATCCCATGTGAATGCCCTGATTTCTTTTGCATTTGTTATGTTTAAATTGTTAAATGTATATGTGCCTCCGTTTTTAGGTAGTCTTGTGTCGCCCTCACCGTCATCCGTATCAACAACGATTGCGTCAACCATTACTCCGTTTGCATCATATGAAGCCACAACAACTGCGATTTTCGCGTATTTTCCGGTGAAGTTTGCAAGAGTTATGCTTCCCGAAGTTGTTGTCATGCCCGATGTAATATTTCCGGCATTAAGATTTGTAACGGCAACGGTTACAGTCTCAGCCCTTTCAATCAGCTCATTCATCTGTTCAATACTTGTTATGGTTTTTCCCATAAACAATGCCGAATATCTGCTGAAATCCGTAACGCCCTCCAATCCGAAAATATCACTGTATTGTGTAAACAAATTATTTGCACTGTATATATCTTCGCTTGAAGCAATCTTGTTTGCAACATCAAGCTTATCGTAATAAACATTAATGAAAAATCTGCCACTTTCATACTCGGCACCGGAACTCAGATTGAAAGTAGGTGTGGAAAGCAGCGCTTTGCCTCCCTGAACGAACGGTGCTGTTGAATATACGGTAACCGTGTCGCCGCTTGCATTCTTTACCGCAGAAGTTATATCACCCTTAATATCTCCTTCTCCTTTTGCGGGATTTGAGCCGATTCCCATAACTTTTCCATATCTTGGAGCATCTAAAAATTGCAAATATCTTATTTCGGTATCCTCGTTAAGATTTCTTGTATTAAGAATCATTTCGGAATATACGGAATCCGCCTTGTTATACTTCATGCCGCTCATATCATAAGTAAAATAGTTGATATAGTCATTTCCGTACGAAAGCCAGAAATCCACAGGATTTTCATTAACATTGCTATTATCCGAAATATTTAATGTTCCCCATCCGGTATTCTTCATTGTAACCGTTTCCGAATACAGCATACTGTCTATTGCATCGTTTGCAGCAGTTGCCGCCTCCGCAACATTCGCAAAATTCTTTCCGACCAATGCATTATTTACCGTATCCTTATATTTTAAGTTGTTGTATGCGGATACCTTTATTCCGATAACGCTTCCTTCTCTTGTAATTATCTCTTCAATGTTATCCTTTGTTGCGGAATTAATTTCCTCAAGAATAGCCTCCGTATCATATTTAAACTCAATATAATGCACGTAACTTGAATTTGCTGCATCTGTGGGGGCAAAGAATGCCGATGTCTTACACTTGAATTTCAATGCAAAATCTTCATTCGGATTCTTTATGAAGCTCTTATTGTCGTCAAGGAAGTAATCGGTAACATCAAGAGTTACAATCGAGTTATTTCCTATTACCGACTTACCTTGCGCAACAAGCTTGCTTGTATCTTTATATGCGTCAAGCGTTTTCATTGTTTCCTGTGGGGTTGCCGGCAAATCGGTCCAACCCTCCGGAGATACCTCATAAAGCATATATTCTCTTTCCACTGTTCCAAGCTGTGAATGATTTCCCATTTTCTGAATTGCTTCAATTTTAACGATATGCTTTGAGGTTGTATTTACGGCATTTCCTATTTTATATTTCAATAACAATCCTTCCGCCCAGTTGGTCATATTATTTATTGCACCGTCACTTGAGATATTGTAATCCTCATAGGCAATTGCTCTCATCGGAGCGGCATTTATCTTAGCGGAGATAAGAGTATTGAACATATCCTTAATCTCCTCTGTGTTTGCAAATCCGTTTTCGGGTTTTTGATCAAACATTGCGGGGAATATATCCTCACTGTTGCTTAATCTGTTGAACAATGATATATCTATTCCTATTATATTTCCGAATCGGATAACTGTCGCTTCAAACTCCTCCGCAGTTTGGCAGCCGTTGATTGCAGGTATAAGATTTTCTGCAACAATACTGTCTGTATCGGCAATTATTTCAGAAATATTTTCAAGTGTAATCGTATCGGTACAGAAGAAAGCAAATGCAACATTTTCCACATTATCGCTTGTAATTCCCGAGTCAAGCATATATCCGTAAACTTTAAGTATGTTTTCTACGGTATCGATATCCTGTGCATTATTTATATCGGCAAGAATTGCGGTTTTATCATACCCAAGATTTATATAAGATGATTGAACATTGTCAATACATTCATTTTTATCTATAGGTATAAATGTCAATTTCAGATTATCCTCTGCCGGGAATGCTCCGCCGTAATAATAACTTGTTCCCTGTGCATTGATATATCCGATTGCCTTTTTGCTGTTAAAATCAAGTATCTGCTGTGTACGGACATTCGGTGTGCCTCTGCCGGCATTCGGTTTGATATATACCTTTGCGGCGGCTCTGTAGTTCTGAGGATAGCTGCTGTAGTCGGTTGTAAGCGTTAATGTATTGCTGCCGAGAGAACTGTCTGATCCTATTGTCCAAGCCGTTCCCGTATGCGAACTGATAACGGGAATATTCTTCACATAATACATTAAAGCGTCGATAGCATTATTAGCCGCCTCGGTCGCGTCGATTGCCTGCGTAAAGTTTTTGTTCAGCAGTGCGGCATTAACGCTTGACTTATCTGTCAATCTGTTGTAAGCGTCCGCATATATTCCTATAAGCTGACCGTTTTGGGAAATAATATTTTCGATTTCCGCCTCTGTCTGTGCCGAATTAATATCTGCCAGCAGTGCGTCAATATCATACGAAATACAAACCTTCGGACCCCTTCCGTAGCTTCCTGTGCTGCCATCCTTCTGATATAAGCTTGAATCCTCTTTCAAATCAACCAACAATCCGAACTCATTTGATTTAAGCGTCTTTACATAATCGGTAATATCAAAATCGAGATATGTTTCGGCAACAATATCATACTCTGCCGGAGCAACCACCGCCCGGGTTGTTCCGTCAAGGATGCCGTTATATAGCTCCGATGTATAGCTGTTCGGCTCAATCAAAGAGTTAAAGGTGGCGCTTTCTTCGTCCCAACCGCTGATAAACGGATAAATTCCTACCGTATTTGTATTATGTCCCCATATGGTTTTGGGCTTTACCGAAAAGACCGCACTTTTTACATAATCCTTTGACGGCAAAGCGAACTCCGCAATTAACCCTACACTCGCCGCATTCGCATCATTTTTTCCGTTATAATTAGTACCTGCATTTTCTCCGCTCAAAAGCACCGTATCGCCATATGTATATACCGGATATGTGATACTGAAATCATAATAGGTGTATTGTTCGGTTTCTGCCGCACCCACAGTGCATACCGAGCTTGTCATAGCTGCAAGCAATGACAGCGAAAGCATAACACTTAACATTTTTTTGGTTTTTTTCATTTTAAAATTCCTCCTTGTGTTTTATTGTTTTAATATTTTAAACGACCCCGTCGTTACGGTTACTTATTTCTTGATGCAAGAAATTCATTTACCTGCTTTTCATATTCCTGTCTGATTTTTTCAATTCCTGCCGTCTGCATTTTGCTGACATAATCTTCCCAATAAACACTCTTATCCTCCGAGCCTGTCGATAACACCTTGTACTGAGAGTTAATCGTTGTCACTGCCGAAATTTCATTTACAACCGGCTTTGTATCAAAGGTAAAAGAAGCCAACGGAGAAGCTATCGCTTTCTCGTTTAAACGTTTTGTTTCTTCCCAGACATTTGCGTCCTGACCTTTCATTACCTTTGCATTATATGTACAGCCGAATTTCCATGATGCATTTTGATAATAACCCGAATCTGCATTAAGAACTATTTTGTTTTCCTCATCCGTTGTATAATGCTTGCCTTCGATACCGAAGGATATAAGATTATAAAGCTCTGTGTTTGTATTGATAAGCTCTATAAATTTCATTGCCTTTTCGGGGTTTTGACAGGTACGGCTTACCGAAATCATAGTATTTGAGGCTCCGCCACCGAAATTGGTATTAGATTGAATATTGTTAGCTTTTTTGTAATTCTGGACATACTTTATTACAACGTATTCTCTGCCCGTTCTTGCCAAAAGCTCCGCTTCACAGCCCGGCTTCCACATGCCTGTTGTTACAACATATTTTCCTGCCTTCTGGTCAAGTGTATCGTCTGTTACACTGAGAACATCCGGTCTGATATATCCTGCAAGATACCAGCGTCTTAAAGTATCAATGGCCTGTTGGTCTATGTCTGTTTCTCTCAGCCATACAACATCTACATGATCATCTCCGTCAATAAGGTCTTCCGTTTTGTAACCCAATGTGTAGTCTTTTTCCGAATAGTAAATGCAATCCCATACGCCTACTCCCTGACCTGTATGATACGGGTATAAATCGGGATACTTATTATGTACCCACTCAAGGAACGGCTCCAAATCCTCCGGGCAAGTAATTGAATCGCAATCAAGTCCGAATTCGTCTGCATATTTTTTCTGAATGTTGAATGCTCTCTGCCCTACCATAATCTGCATATTCGGAATACCGTAAATTTTTCCGTCAATTGTCACCTCGTCCATTGCATAATCGGTAACAATATCCCTCAGCTTCGGTGCGTATTCATCAATCATGTCGGTTATATCCAAAAGACCTCCCTTGGTAACACAATCTTTGTATGAATTTCCGGCTCCCGTAAACACAAGATCGAATTTTTCCTGTGCCGCCATCATCATGTTCATCTTTTCCTGAAATGCACCGGCGTCTATCATCTGCAAATCAATTCTTGCACCGATTGCCGGCTCTACTATCTTGTTTGCCTCCTCCATCACGCTTGCCATATCGTTCTGCTTGTCTCCGGGGACGTACCATATAAGTGTCGGAACGTTGCTCTCGGCTGTCTTCTGCTCTTTTTTGCAGGCGGTAAAGGACAATACCGAAGCTCCCGCAAGCGCCGCTGCTGTAATTTGTTTTACTTTTTTGTTCATTTCTTTTCCTCTTTTCTTTATAATTTACGGATAAGTGCTTATTTATTGCGTTCGCAGGACAGTACCCCGCATACAGCTTATAAATATTTTGCAAATCCGTTTTTTACTTAATTATCCCTTGACCGAACCGACAGTCAAGCCTTTTACAAAATATTTCTGGAAAAACGGGAAAACCACCAATGCGGGCCCCGCAACCACAACCGCCATTGCCATTCTTACCGTTTCGGCAGGAATTTCATATATCGACATCATATTGCCAACGCTCGCATCGGACTGCGACTGCTGTATCAGGTCAATGTTTCTCATTATTCTCTGCAGCAAATATTGCAGGCTGATAAGATTATCATCATTTATATACAGCATTGATGTGTACCATTCATTCCACTTTCCGAGAAAAGTCAAAAGGGCGATTGTTGCAAGCACCGGCTTTGACAGGGGCATTACAAATTTTGCGAAAATCTGATATTCGCTTGCGCCGTCAATTTTTGCCGATTCGAAAATTTCACCCGGCAGTCCCTGAAAAAATGTTCTTATCATAAAAATATTCCATGGACTGATAAGCGAAGGCAGTATATATACCCAATAGGTATCCTGCAAATGAAGATACTGCGTAATCAAAATATATGTAGGAACCATTCCTCCGCCAAACAATGTGGTAAAATAGAGATAAAAGGTTATTTTTCCCTTTCCTCTGAGATTTCTTTTTGACAGCGGATATGCAATCATCGACATAAGCAGTACGGACAGCACCGTTCCCGTTACAGAGAAAATTGCCGTTACCTTATAGGCATTAATTACACTTTTCGGATTTTGAAAAATATATTTATACGCAGACAAATCAAATGTCATCGGAATCAGTTTATAACCGTATTTTGCGACATCCATTTCATTTGAAAAGGATATTCCCACCAAAAGCAAAAACGGATATACGCAGGCAATGCAAAAAAGAATAAAAATCAAATTCAAAATAAGCTGAAAAATTTTATTGTTGTTCTTCATAACGTCCTCCCTTTAAAACAGACCGAGCTCCGAATCTATTTTTTTGCTTACATAATTGGTAGTCAAAACCAACACGACACCGACAACCGACTGCAAAAGACCTATTGCCGAGCCCATACCCATATTTCCGATTACACGCATAACTCTGTATGTATATGTATCAATTACATCGGTAACATCATACAAAGCACCTACATCCCTTGTAAGCTGATAAAACATACCGAAATCGGATCGGAATATGCCGCCGATTTTCAAAATTGTAAGAATCGTAAGCAACGGAACCAATGTAGGTATAATAATACATTTTATCTTCACCCAACTGCTTGCGCCGTCTACATCGGCCGCTTCAAACAGTGTTGAATCTATACCCATGAGCGCAGCGTAATAAATAATACAATCCATTCCCACATGCTTCCAAACACCGGCTACGGTAAGAATTGCGGGCCATGCCGCCGGAGTATTGTACCAGTCAACCTTGTTCATGCCGAGCTTTATCAGCAAGCCGTTTATTATTCCGTTCTGCGGACTTAAAAAAGCATATACCATATATGACGCAACAACCCATGATACAAAGTTCGGAGTAATCATCATCGTCTGATAAATTTTTGTATTGAGCCTTCCCTTTAAACAGAAAAGCAGAATAGCTACAGCAAGCGCCGCAATAATTCCCACCGAAATAAACAACGCATTTAACATCAGCGTATTTCTCGTAAGCTTGAAAAACTCATTTGACTCAACAAAAAATTTAAAATTATCAAAGCCTACCCATTCACTTCCGAAAATTCCTTTGTCATACCTATAATTCTTGAACGCAATAATTATTCCGCCCATCGGAAGATAGTTAAAAACAAATACAAGCAGCATCGGAATAATACAAAGCGAATACAGCTGAATTTCATCTATTGTAAAACGCTTTCGTTCTTTTTTTGTTTTTTTCACCGTCATAACTTTTTCTTTCATATTCCCATTTCCTTTACCATATTCTTTTATCCCCTTTGAAATCATTACAAAACGATTTTCTTTCTTGTGTTTATTTTACAATAATTTCATTTATGTTTCAATGAACAAATTATGGTTTTTGGTGAACAAATTGCAGAAATTGTTCTTCTCCGTATTGATTTTGTTAAAACACTATGGTATAATTTTTATGTTGCATGATTATCACATTTATATATATTTACGCACGGATTGGCAACACATTTAATTGAAAGGAATTTGCATTTATGTTTAATCTTATTATTGTGGATGACGAAGCTGTTGCGATTGACTCTCTCAGAACCCTTGTAAAATACGAAGATTTCGGGTTCAATCTTATAGCCGACTTCACCTCCGGAACAGAAGCGATAGAATTTATAAAAAACAACACTGTTCACGCTGTTATTTCCGATATAAAAATGGATGATACCGACGGCTTTGACCTTGCGGAATTTTGCCATCAAAATTTCCCCGATATTCAGATTGCCTTTATGAGTGCTTACAGAGATTTCGAATACGCCAAAAAAGCAATGTCTTATCACATTGCTCATTATATTACAAAACCGTTTGTGTATGAAGAATTTGTAAATGTTTTGAAAAGCTTTTACTCGATTTTATCAAAAAAACTGTTTCTGCCGTACAGCAATTTTGTTGATAACAGCTTTCTCATGGATTGTCAGAGACTTTTTTCCGATTTGTTCTGTAACATTATCACAGATATTTCCGAATTTGAAGAACGCCTTTCTTTTCTTGATCTCGATATAGACTCAAGCTCTTCAAAATCGGCTCTTTTCAATCTGCATATTGAAAACTTCAAGGAGTATATCTCACAGCAATGGAAGCATGAAGATTTTCGGCTGTACAACGCTATTGAAAGTATTGTTCCCTTCAGTGATGATTTATTTTATACATTTTCAATACTATATTCAAAAGCAAATATAGAATTTTTGATAATTTCAAAAAAAGACTGCCCGGATTTTGAACACATTATAAAAAAACATATTGAAAAAATATGCAGCAATCTTAATAATTTATTGAAACTGAACGTTTCGTATGACATACTTTCTGTTTATTCCTCATTCTCCGACATTATGTCCTCCGGCAAGCAGGCAGACAACACACAGAAAGTTATACAGGACGATACTCTTTCAATGGCACTTACCTATATAGAAAAAAATTTCGCACAAATCAATTCAATTGATGATGTTGCAAAATATGTTGCTCTGTCTCCGGCATACTTCGGAGCTTTTTTCAAACAACACACCGGAGATAACTTTAACAATTATCTGAATAAAATAAAAATCGAAAAAGCAAAAAAACTGATTTCCGACGATGCCGACAAAATCTCCAATATCTGTTATCTTGTCGGCTACAACAGCCCTCGATATTTTTATAAAATGTTCAAACAATATACCAACATGACTCCGACACAATATAAAGAAAACCTTCATAACGACTGATACAAATAAGGATTTACCGCACTATTATCAATACGCAAAATCCAAACAGTATATACCGAAGCTATAAATCCTCACTTTGTTCTTTGACACAGAAAGGAATTAAATGTCACAAATATGAAACACACATTATTAAATATACGGAAAAGATTGTCCGGAAACGGTATGTTTTTTAAATATATGAAGCGGTATCTTCTGCTTTTCACACTGCCGTTTATGCTAACATACATTGCTATATACTTTGCATATGTAAATTTCACCAAAACAGAGCTGATAGAAAGAATAAAATCAGACTTTATCAATTTATCCTCAACCACCGACAACATTATAAACAATACTCTCAATCAATATTATCAGTATACAACGGATACCGATGTGCAATATTTACTGTCATTGGATCAAAAGAATTTATACAGCTATAAAAACAATATTTCCTTAAATTCGGTTCTGTCCCTTCTTCGCAATTCAAAGCTGTCGGTGAATTATTATGACGAGATAAGCCTTTACAGCATTAAGGGCAATTATGTCCTTTCCTCCGGATACAGTAATACAATTGACAACTTTTACGATACCGCCTGGTATAAAAAATTCACAACGCAAAATGCCAAAAACTTTATTGTATCCGATTTTGACAGTGCAACACATAAGAATGCCATTTATGTATGTTTTCCTGTCTGCAACCAAATCAATGAAACGATAGGGCTCTTGACAATAACGCTTGACTATCAAGAGTTAAACAATTTGCTTTCCCCGGAAATGAATAAGAGAAGCATTAAAATAACAGATAAGGACGGAAAATTTATATATTCCTCAAATGCCAAAGAATTGGGCGCCTATGCACACAGATACACAAATAATCTGTCAGAGGATATAAAAATTGACTATACGGGACTTCGGGCAATCATTTCCCGGCCGACCGTTTACAATGATTTCACGCTGATATGCGACAATGATATATCGGGATATTCCGTCACGCTCAGAAATACAACCCTTCTTCTGCTCCTTTTGTCGCTTATTACCGTTATTATACCCATAATAGTATCTGTCTATATGAGCAGAAACTTTTACAAGTCAATTTCAAATATAACCTCTCAGCTGCTTTTCAACGACTCGGAATGGGCACAGAATGAATCGGACTATGTTATAAACAGTATTAACAGTATCATTTTTAACAAAAAAAATATTGAGCAAGAGCTGGCAAAAAATATTGTTCAACTGAAAAAATCACAGATTGTTGCCTTGCAAACACAGCTCAATCCCCATTTTATATATAATACACTTAACGCTGTCGGCTTATCTATGAACAATCCCCGAGTTCGTACAGATATTCTGATAAAAAACTTTTCTGAAATTCTTGAGTATTCTCTGAATACCAAAGAAATTTTTGCGGACATAAAAGATGAAATCAGATACACTGTAAGGTATCTTGAAATTGAAGAAATAAAATATATGGAAAACTTTAATATTGTGTTCAACATTGATGACAATGTAAACGAGCTTGCAACACTTAAATTTATTCTGCAGCCTATTGTTGAAAATACACTGCGTCACGGTTTCAAACATCGTTCATGTGATAATTTTCAGGCAGAAATATCAGCAAAAATGCACTCTGACTGCATAGAATTTATTATACATGATACCGGTTATGGCATTGAGCCGGAACGGCTTTCGGAAATACAGCAAAATCTTGAAAATGAGCTTTTTCCCGAAGCACACAACATAGGAATTTATAACATTCACCTTAGAATCAGACTTATATTCGGTAAAGAATACGGTGTTGGTATTACCTCAGAAAAAAACAAAGGTACAACCGTAAAAATAAGAATACCGATTATACATAAAGAGCAGATAGTATAACGCACACTCTGAAATAATGACTGCCGAACTGTTATGAAACGGAGGTTGCAGATGAAATCGGTATTTCTCGGGCACAGGGTTCACGGCTTTAAAAATCCGCTTTAAAGCATATGAGAAAATATGTATAAAATCAGCATACTGACCACACAGCAAACCATTATCCCTGCGCCGCAAAGTTAAAAGCTCTTAAAATTTGTTATAACAAAAATAACAAAAAACAAATATCCGTTTAAAACATTTTGCATTTTTATGCCGATAATATCATTTTTTTTCTGATTTAGCTTGAAAATAAAATCAAATTACTGTACAATTATAATTATATTTATATAATATACATCTAAAATTAAAACGGAGGTAATGAAAATGTGTGGTATTGTCGGATATATAGGTTCAAACCAAGCGGCACCCATTCTGTTGGAAGGACTCGCAAAGCTTGAATATCGCGGCTACGATTCAGCCGGTATTGCCGTATGTAACGGTACAGAGGTAACCATAAGCAAAGCGGTAGGCAAATTAGCCAATCTTAAGGAAAAGACTGACAACGGAAACAACATAAACGGAACCAAAGGTATAGGTCATACACGCTGGGCAACTCACGGAAAACCTACCGAAACAAACGCCCATCCTCATTTCAGTGAAAGATTTATTATTGTTCATAACGGTATAATAGAAAATGAAGAGGCTCTTCGCAGAAAATATTTAAAAAATGTTAAGTTTTACAGCGATACCGATACAGAAGTAATAGTACATCTGCTTCAAAAATTTACAGATGACGGTGAAAGTACAACGGTTGCCATTCAGCACATGATTTCAGAGGTTGAGGGTTCATATGCTTTGGCAATCATCGACAAAAACGATCCCGATGTATTATATGCCGTAAAAAACAAATCACCGCTTCTGATAGGCACCGGCGACGGTTTTAACATGATAGGCTCGGATGCTATGGCTATGATCGCACACACAAACAGCTTTTATGAAATTAATGACAAAGAATATGTTATTCTCACAAAAGACATCGTAAATATATATACCGGATACGGTCAGAAGGTTGAGAGAAAAGCATACACTGCCGAATTGGATCTTTCCGACACCGAAAAGGGAACATATCCGCACTATATGCTCAAAGAAATAGAAGAACAGCCCGCTGTCATAAGAAGAATATTAAAGGAATATTCAGATGATAACGGCGATTTAAAAATAGATCCGGAAATTATAAAAACAATCAAGGCATCCGATAAAATATATATAATAGCCTGCGGAACAAGTTATCACGCAGGAATTGTCGGAAAACAATTTCTTGAAAAAATCGCAGGTGTTCCCACAGAGGTTTTTATTGCAAGTGAATTTGTTTACAATATGCCTCTCTTATCAAAAAAACCTTTATTTGTTTTCATCTCGCAAAGCGGTGAAACAGCCGACAGCCGCGCCGTTCTGGTTAAAATAAAGGAAATGGGATATAAATCTCTGACCCTAACCAATAATAAAGGTTCAACATTATCCCGTGAAGCAGATCATACACTGCTGCTTTATGCCGGTCCCGAAATTGCGGTTGCTTCAACAAAAGCATACACAGCTCAGGTTGCCGTTCTTGCAATACTTGCGGTAAACATTAAAAACGGCATAAATATAAATCTCAACTATGAGCTTTCAAAGGTTTCAAACGTTATTGAAGCAATATGCGATGATAAAGAAAAATACGCTATGCTCGCCGAAGACTATCTTAAAGATTCAAGAAGCTGTTTCTATATAGGCAGAGGAATGGATTATTATGTTTGTCTTGAAGCCGCTTTAAAGCTTAAAGAAATTTCATATATTCAGACAGAAGGCTTTGCTGCCGGAGAGTTAAAGCACGGAACTATCGCACTCATTGAACAGAATACACCTGTTATTGCTATTATTTCACAGGAGAACACAAATCTTAATACAAGAAGCAATATTAAAGAGGTTAAATCAAGAGGCGCTCACGTTATGACTATTTCCACAAAGTCGCTCAGCGCTCAGAAAGACCGAATTATCTTAAACGATGTGCATGAAATACTTACTCCCCTTATTACCGTTGTTCCGGCACAGTATCTTGCATATTATGCCGCACTGCAAAAGGGCTGTGATATAGATAAACCGAGAAATCTTGCAAAATCCGTTACAGTGGAATAATTCGCCGAATTCAAAAAAATTATATAATGACTGCCGAACAATTATGAAACGCAGCCGCACAGCGGCTTACAAGCGTTTCATAATTGTTTGGGTGCAAGGGTTTTGTTGCAAAAAAACCTTGCACCATGAATAAATATTTTGCTCTCAAAATATTTATTTCGGCAGACTTTATCAATGCGAACTGTGTAAAATCTTTGATTTTACACGAAAAATTTTGACAATAGTCATAATTTTTCTAAATGCGATTGAAAATCGCATTTCTTCAGTGAGCATTATTTTATAAAAATCTTAAAAATGCAATT
>JAXEIW010000094.1:0-25746 GCA_034101885.1 Clostridia bacterium
CAAAATATTTATTTCAGCAGGCTTTATCAATGCGAACTGTGTAAAATCTTTGATTTTACACGAAAAATTTTGACAATAGTCATAATTTTTCTAAATGCGATTGAAAATCGCATTTATTCAGTGAGCATTATTTAATTCCTATTTTATCAAACGGTATATCGTTAAAGTTATATGTTTCAAATATATCGCTATCCTTACTGATTCTGAAATTATGGTTTTCATAATCCACAAAATCATAATCATTAACCTCAAAGTTGCCCTCACTGTTAACATACGGTTTTGCATAATCATTAATACTTACAGCATTACTGTTATAAATCGCATTATTCTTTACGATAGTATACTTGGGAGCGTTTGGTTCATCCTCTAAAATATTTGCAAGAAGCGGAAATTCTGCTGCCCACAAATCATTCTTATAATAATCTTTAAGACTTGCCTGCACCTGTGCCGTAACAGCTTCTCCCGTAAGAGCTCCTCCGAGTCCGTGAATACCACGAGCATCCACAACAGCAGAATCAACCGAATCTATTATAATATTGTTTTCAAAGGAATTATCACGTCCTCCTCCGATAAAGCAAGCACGGGATACGTTATAGAAAACATTATTATAACATTTAGCTGATGAGAACATATCGTCAAGATAAATAGAAGTCACATATGCACCTGTAGTAATATCCGAACTCTTTACAATGTCATGGAAGTAATTACATCTGATTTTATTATCCTGAGCCATCCATGTTCTGCCTGCGTAAACCGCTCCTGCATCACTCGTTTCTGCACATACATTATATATTTCGTTATATTCAATGACATTACGAACACCATATAACATAATTGCCGTATGCGGTGAATTGTAAATCTCGTTATGACTTACAATATTGCCTACTCCTCCAAGCTGAATAGCAGGGTTATATGTCAAAAATTCTTTTGAATAATCATATATTTTATTATTCTTGCATAGATTGTTTCCGCTTATAAGATGCTCAGCATCTCCTCCGCCTATTAAAACAGCTGTACCTGACAAGTTATACGCTTCATTTTGCGAAAATTCGCAGTTTTTACTTTCGGTAATTGTCATTGCTTTACCTGTAATATTTTTAAATTCACAATTTTTAACAGTAATATTTTCTGAATTTTCAGCTAATATAGCACCGGCTCCACAGTTGTTAAATGTAATATTATCAAATGATATATTTTTTGCACCTGAGATATTGAAAATATTATCTATTGGCAGATCATATCCAAAATATACAGATTTATTCTCGCTGCCCGGAGGCGGATACATATATATTGTTTTATTGTCAATATCAAGATACCATTCTCCCGGCTTATCAATTTCAGACAATACGTTTGTGAACGCAATACGTTGATTTGCAACAGGCGCTGTATATTCATAAGGTCCGTCCGATGCAAAGGTTGCTGTTGTGTTACTGTATGAAAGCTTTCCGCTATATCGTGTATATGCCCAATCTGTGCCAAGATAGCCTATCATAAACAAATTGTTCTGTGCTTTATAATCTGAAGTTATGCCATCTGTCACTGTAAATGTAAACTTAGAATATGTATCACTTTCAGTGCTTGCATCGGCAATCCTCAAATATCCCGTTTCGGGATATCTTGAAAGCGTCATAGCTTCACTTCCTACTGTAATTATAGGCAGGCTTTCAGGAACATATCCTAAAGTAGCATTATATTTGTGGTCAACTGTAAAATTAGTACCTATATTTGTAATTCCCACATCGGAAAGATTTAGTTTTACTATCATATCTCTTGCGGTATTATCGGTTATTTTATTCTTTTCCTCATCTGTAAGTGTTGTAAAAGCACTCATAGGAATTTCTTTTGCAGTTGTTATACTGCTGCCCGATTCACCTTCAAAGGAAATATCCTTTCCGTTTCCGATTGTAATCTTGCTTGTAATATTATGACTTCCCTCAAGCAATACAATTCTGTTCTTTATTGTATCGCTGTTAGTTGCTTCAGTTACTGCTTTAGCCACAGTTTTAAATGGTTTGGCAAGACTTCCGTCATATTCATTGTTTCCGGCAGGTGATACATAAAATACAGTTTCATCACTCCGTTTTATATTTTCATACAGATTAGCGGTAATACTTGTCAAAGGAATCATACGTTCAAAGGAATCCCACATAAATATTTTAATAATATCACCGTTCTCGGCTCCCAATCCATCAACAGGGAAATCAACTGCTGTTTTTCTATTCTGTGCAACATTTTTCACTAATATATTTTTCAGCTTATTATCATTGCCATCATATACCCCAAGAAGAATAGCAGGAGTTGCTTTTGTTTCATCATTATTCAGGTTATTTGTACTTACATCAACAGATATAACCGTTTTCGGAATAAGTGATGTTGTGTCATTTTTCAAGCTGACCGAATGAATTCTGAAATTGTATTCAAATACAACATTATATTCACCGATTTGGGTTATTTCGGGATAATCGGTTACATATTCACCGCCATCTACCGAAAAGGCACGCATATCCAGAGGTATTATTTTACCGGTCGCAGACACACTTCCGCCCTTTCCGAGATAAAATAATCTTCCCGAATTATCAATGCTTGCAACGCCGGCTTCAGGTGATATTGAAGCTAATGCTCCATTTGATACTATCAGCTTATCTATCCTGCTTTTTTCCTTAATATGTGCAACACCTGAGGTAACTGTAACAGTTCCTGCAACCAATCCCGGAACATTGCATTCACCCGAAAGGATTATATTTAATCCGCTCGCTGAAACATCCTTATCAAATGTGCAATCGGTAAATTGCAAAGCACCTGAAAATTCAGTATTCTTGAATATCGCATTTTTAGCAGTTCCGCTGTTTATTATAATTTTTCCTCCAGTTACGGTTTTTCCTGCAAAATCGACATCTGCACCGATAGTAGCAACATCAAGAACGGTTATCGAATCAGCTTGTGCCGAAACAGCTTTTTCAAGTGTGGCAAAGGGTGAAGAGCTTGTTCCTATATTATTATCATTTCCCGAATCAGATACATATACTATACTTTCTTCCTTTTCGATAAACTGTTGTGCAACTGTTGAAAAATCACTTTTTCCTATACTTATATCTATGCCGTTATTATTTTCAACGTAGGCTGTAAAGCTATAGCCTCCATCATTTACATCGGTCTGATCCGCATATAATATATCACGACTTCCCATATCACGAACTGTAACACCAACCATTTGGGCAGTACTTTCGGTGCCTGATACACTCAAAATTCCGCCTTCGCCCCAACTCACACTAAAATCAGCTAAAGCATTTGTGGTAACAACAGAAGTCATAACAGCCAAAGATATTATGGCTGAAATAATTTTTTTCTTCATATTAATCCTCTATTCTGCCGCCCTGCGGCGGCAGAAATCCAACGTGGAAGATAAGCAAGTAGGTCGTTCTTTTTCAGAGTGCCGACGTACTTAAGTGAGAGTCAAAATCTTTGATTTTGTCACTCGAACTTATGCAACGCAAAACGTAGGTTTTGCCATTGTAAACGTGTACTTTAAGCTCTGAAAAAAAGGGCAAGATACGCCGCTTATCTTTCACGTTTATTCTCCTTTCGCACGTTTTATAATTGCCGCAGTTTGTGCTTTTGTTATATTTCCTTTAGGGTTAAAGCTTCCATCATCATTGCCCACAATCAGTCCCGCACGGCACGCATCCTCTACATATGGCATTGCCCATCCCCCAATTAAATGTGCATCGGTAAAGGTCTTTACTTCATTTATTTCTGCAAGCTCACCTTTACACTTCATCACCAAAACAAAAACTTTAGATGCTTCTTCTCTGGAAATATTGTCGTTTGGTCTGAATTTTACATCTCTGCTTATAATACCCTCATTTACAAAGGTTTCAAGCATATCCGCAAAATCATCATTTTGACTTACATCTTCAAAAATTCCGCTGTAAGCTGTCTTTTCAAATTTGAATGCAGCAAACATATATCGAATTAATTCAGCACGAGTAACCAATGTTTCCGGATTAAAATTTGACTGCTCGTCCAAGGTCATTATACCCTCATCAATCATAGTTTGAGCGTAGTCCTTTGCCCAATGTGACTGCATATCTGTCATAATTATTTTATCAGACGATGTAATATTGTCAACCGAATTGTTTGGCAAAGAAGCTGTTCCTCCGAACGAACCGCCTCCACCGCCTCCACCATCGGAGTATGACGACTTAACGGTTATAGTTGCAGTGGCTGATACTGTTTTGCCCCTGTACGGTGCATCGGTTGCTACAGGAGTCACCTTTAATACAACAGAATATGTACCGTTTGATAATGTTATTGAACTGTCTGAAGATACCTTGCTTCCATCAACATACCATTCAATTTCGCTTTTTGCTTCAACAGAGCCATATTCGTGAAAATAATCATATTTTGCACTAAGACGGCCTGAATTGTTTACAATGGAGAGCTGTTTTATTTCAGGCAAAACAGGTCCTTTTTCTGCCTTACTGTATACAGGTTCTCCTGTTTCCTGTTCTGCTGCAGGGATGCACACAAATCTTATCCACATACCCACATCTGAATCTGTCAATTTATAGTTTTTACTTACGGCTCCGTCAATATCTGTAAAGCTTCCCTTTTCACTGTCGGCTCTTTGCCATTTAAAGGCTGTTCCCTTTTCTTCATCACCATTTAAATCATAGAAGGTATATTTGCCCACAAGCTCTTTCCCGACTATCATCTTGCCGTCAATATATACATTATGGGCTGTTGGCTTTGTTTTCGGTCCGACTTCGTTTGAATATACTGCATTAGATGAAAGCTCTCCCGATACAGGAGTTATTTTTACCTTTATATATTTACCCACCAAATTATCATCAACAATTATTTCCTTAACACCGTTTTTAATTTGAGTATATTCGCCCTTTTGGGTGTCGCTCACAAACCATTCAATTAATGAATCATCATCACCGCCATCAATCTGATAGAAATCATAGGTTAAAGATAGCTTTTCTCCCTTCTCTGTTATACCTTTTAATAAAGCATTTTCAACCTTAGGTTGCTTGCTGTTATTTGAAAGTAATTCAATCGGATAATATTTTACGTATTCTTCAACACCCTTTGCAGAGCATACTGCCTTTAAATAAATTGTACCGCTTACCGCCTTATCGGTAACTATAATTTTATTATCTTCAATACTGACACCGTTGTAATTTTGCATAAACTCCCAATGAGTGCTTGCTCCGTCTAACCCTTCAGCTGTTCCTATCTGATTCATTACAGCCTTTATTTCTATATTCTCACTCACACTTCCGTCAGTTGGAATTGAAATATTTTCAGGCAGCTTTGCCACAACATCGTTGATTTTCAATTCAGAAAAATACACTTCATCTATGTAATAGTCATAACCCTTAATTCCATTTGGCCAGCAGGTAGGTATAAATCCGGTTGTTACATTGCTGTTTCCTGTAGTAATCAATCCTGTTATCTGTGTCCATTCATTTTTACCCACACTTTTTGCAGGCTTATCAATACTATGTGTCCCGGATGGATTAGGATCGGGGAAGGTGTACATATTAAAACTTATTGTATCACCCGGTGCAGTTTCTGAAAGTTTCACCATAGCTGAGCCTATATAAATCTTATTTGCCTTTAATTCAACACTGTTCCAGTGTGCAAAGGTAGAGGCCTCAGTTTTTCCCTGCACAAAACCGCAGTAATTTCCGTTGTAAGGTGATGTATCTACAGCTGTGATAACGGCATCGGTATCTGCACCGAATTTTCTCACATACCAACCTGTTGTATTTCCTGTTTCAAAACCGCCGTTAGGAACTATATTATCACCTGTGGCAGACACTTTTTCAACAGGACCGACAATTGCATATTTTGTATCACCCATATAAGGTGCCTTTTCAGATATCGGTGTTACCTCAAATCTGATATATTTTCCAAAATCATCATCGGTTATAACATACACCTCTGATTTATTACCCGAAACAGGAATAAATTCCTCATCAAGGCTGTCTGATGTATACCATGCGAATTTATGTTTTCCCGGCTTATCTCCGTTTTCATCATAAAAATCATACGCTCCCGTAATAATCTCGCCCACATAACACTCACCCTCAATACGAACATTATTTGCTACAGGAGGCATTGCCGGCTTTGCATACGTTGAAAATACTTCATTTCCCTTAATGCCGTCATTTCTTACAGGCGTTATTCCGCAACAGATATTTTTTCCGAATATCTCTCCATTAACTTCAAGTTCATTTGAATTTTCATTTTCTATGCAAACCCTTTTATTATTGTCTTCATAATACCATTTATATTCAAGGTATCCCAAAACGCCGTCTTCCTGATAATATTCTCCTTTGACCTTTAGAATTTCACCCTCTAAATACTCACCCGCAAGACTTATATCTTTAACCTCCGGTAATGCTCCTGCAATATAATTAAACTCCAAGCTCTGAGTAACAAACGGTACTGTTGACTCTCCGTTCTCATTCTTTCCCTTAATAGCGTTATCATCAAATTTTATTGTATATTTTCCCGATGTGAATTTTTCTTCGGGAGTTATTATATATGCACCGTTGCGAAATTCCCCGCTGTATGTTATATTCTCCTCGCCCTTGAATACCTTTATACTTTCCTCATTGACAGTAGCTTCGTCTGCTATGGTATCAAATTTTACTAAAACCCTATCCCCCTCATAGAAATTATTCAAATTGTCTGTGGAAATCAGATTTGCTGACATTTCCTCCTTATATGTTGCTATTAAAACATCATCAAAATCAATATTTATACCGTCCTGCGGTACTGTAACATCCTTTGTCAATATACGCATTTCAAAACCAAGTGATTCAATCTGTGTTATATTTTTTAAGGTATGTTCTGAATTAAGAACTCTTTTCTCTGTCTTTTTCAGACTTTCGCCACTGTCCGAATCAATAATTTCAAAACTAACTGCATAAATTGCACCTGTACTGTCCGTTTCGATATAACAATTTTGGGTATACCATTTGTTTTCTGCAATATTCTCCAATACAGTCGTACTTTTCGGTGCATTTGTTCCCCAATCGGTAAATTCTCTGAATTTCCCGTTAGTTTCCATTATAAGAGTATCCCAATGCTTACTATATCTTTCATTAGTATCTGTATCAGGATAATTAATTGCAAGCACCTTATGAAAGTATTCTGTATGGTTTGTTCTGAATTTTGCTGAAATCAGTGTCGTTGTATTCTTACCCAAAACATACGGTTCGGATAAATTAAGCTTTGCATCGGGAGTATAGGTACAGTTTGTTCTTTTTAAAAATGTACTTCCGGCAAGAGCCTGTAATCTTGCAAAGCTCTCTTTACCTTCTGTTACTATACTCAGCTTTTGACTGTTAGCAGAAGATAAGCCCTCCTCCCAGTCCTGTAAATCTTCATAAAAATCATACCCCAGAGGAAATTGTTGTTTTTCTTCTGCCAAGGCCATGCCGGGGATACAATAAGCCGCCATTAAAAGGCTTAATGCCACCGACACACATTTTTTAATTGGTCTTATCATCCATATCATTCCTTTCGGTATGTGTAGTTTTTGCCCCAATGGGGCAAGGTTGTCGGTTACGACAACCTTGAACGGAGCACCAATAAATTATTGTCCTATTTTTGTTTCCTTGCATATCGGTGCTTGTGTTGTTGTATCCCATAAAAAGCTCTTAATCATTGTACCGCTTCCCGAATTAAGTGCGGCAGTCGCAAAAGCCATATCGGCACCCGGTGCAACTGATTTTGATGTACACTTAACGCCTATTAATTTGTATGCACCGTTTACATTTTCATATACTGCAATCAAGCCTTGAATATTCACATTTTCTGTTGCACTTCTATTATTGAAATATGTAAATTTGCCGTAATAGTCTGTATTTGACTTAACAGCTGTCTGACTTACTTCACTGCTGTTTATAACATCAGTCTTATTATATGACTTAATTGAGATATTATCAAAATCAAAGGTCATATCAGCACTCAATGCTTTATTTTGCTGACCTATCATTTCAATACCAATTCTGTTAATATATGTGGTATTCTTCAAAGAATCTGCAATATGATTGTCCTTTTCCATAGAATCCACCAGCAAGCCGTCTGCATCAAAAAGATAGTAGTTAGATGTTTCAATTCTGCCGTCATCACCGATATTATATACAATCTTTACAGTATACCATGTATTTGCAGATATGCCGTAGCCTCCGTAATGGGCTGAACTTGCCTGATTCGGTCTTATACCCTCCGGCCAGCCATATTCCTTTATCCAATTACCTGTACCTGCAGTTCCGCTATTTGAGAAGCTGTAGTTATTTATATTTGCTTTGTCTAATCTCCACAAAGAATTAAACCATTGTCCGCCGTCAGAAAGATCGTTATTTATCTTCATTGCCGGTCTTACTGCCTGAGATGTAATATCATTTGTACGAATATCAGTGCTTATTACTACAACACTTTCCGGAACAAACTTATAGTTCTTTTCAAGATCAACCTTTACCACAGGATATGTATTTATAGAATTTGCGTAATAGTTATTATATGTTCTGCTTTGCGGTATTGTAATTCTTGCAAAGCTGTTGCCGCCCTCCGTTACCTGTGCAAATGTTTCGCCGGTTGAGCTGTTTCTCTGATTCCAACCATTTAAATCGCTTTCAAAATCATATACAATATTCTCTGTGGTTGTTCCCTGAACCTTAACTACCGCATCCTTTGTTATATATCCGTTATCAAAGAAAATGCTATACTCACCTTCGCCCTGTACTTCGTCAAGTGTTACGGTTAAGATATTTGTGGTATTGTCAAAATCTGCATTGTAATAAATTTCTTCGCCATCTTCATTTGTTACGATAAGCTCATAATCATCTGCGGGAGCTGCACCCAATTGAATTTGAAATGCACTCATAGTTTCTAAAAATGTATCTTGAACCAAACTGAATGTTCCTACTGTGTCTAAATTATAAATTGCAAAATCATCAAAATCAATTTGCATTCCGCTATCCGCTTGAGTGCTGTTATGAGCCAACATCTGCAATCCAAGGTTTTCTATATATTTTATCTTTGCCAACGGATGTTCAGTAGGCAATGCGGTTGTATTTTGCTGTCCCAAGGTATTACCTGCCAAATCCTTTACCGCAACACATATTCCGGAAATTGTTCCTGCCGCACCTGTTGTCAACTTGGTTTCAACTATATACCATGTACCGGCTGTAGCACCACCGTCAAAATTAATTTGTGCCGCCTGACAATTACCCCATTCATCATATTGGGGAAAAATATCAAATCTGTTTTCTCTCTGTCCCCATAAAATATTATGTTTAGATCCATGATATATGGTAGTTTTTAAGCTATCATCATAATTTATCATAAGGGCTCTTAATGCCTTTGTATCGGGAGTATTTGTTCTGAATTTGGTAGTAATTACAGTTGTGGTATTTTCTCCCAAAAGATACGGTTTTTCAAAAGTAAGCTTGGCATCAGGTGTATTGTTACTTGTATTGTTTGTCCATATAGGATCATTTGCCTGCAATCTTGCAAATTTGTTGCCGGCTTCCTCTTCTGCCGTAAGTGTTTGCTTTGCCTGCGATACTCCCAATTCCCAATCTATAATACCATTGGTAAAGGTGTACTTTCTCGGCTCAGTTGTTGTATCCGGAGTTTCAGGTTCTGTGGGCGTGCTTTCTTTCCCCGGAATACTGTCATCTTCTACAAGGCTGTTTGCATCTGTAGCATGATATATAGCAAAGCTGTCAAAATCTATGTTATATCCATCATTTGGAGCAGTTACAGCACTACCATCCAGACCTCGCATTTCAATACCTATATTGTTTATTTGCTTAATACTTCTTAATGGATTATTTGCATTAACGGTTACTTCTCCTGTGTTCAATTTCACGCCATCCTCATCAAAGACTCTCACAGATACATATGATATTCCTGTGGCATCTGACCACATATGTGCTTCTATAGTGTACCAAGTGTCTGTTACTAATCCGTTATAAGCTTCTACAACAGACGGCTGTGTATTCCAATGGGAATAATTATATACCTTAGTCTTATCTAATGCCCACAATGCGTTATATTTATATCCATAACGATTTTCAGAATTTGCAGTAGTGGTATCATTCGCATCATCAGTATAATTGATAGAGAAGAAAACCCTTGGAGTATTATCGTTTGGGACAAAATCCGTTTTAATTCTTGTTCTTATCACTGTTTCGTCGTTGTTTTCTCCCAAAACAAATGGTTCTGTAAGCTCTAATTTTGCATCCGGTGTAACGTCATATTTATCATTATATGCTGCAATTGTCTGTCCTGCCGAAAGTGAAAGTCTTGCATACGCATTTTCCTGAGCGGTGAGTGTACCCATTCCCTCTCTTTGCGAACCGATCTTCCAATTTCCCAAATCACCGCCGGTAAAGTTATTCTGTATAACTGTACCTGCGGCTGATACATGAATTGCAAGCTGTGCTGAAACGACAGCTGCCGAAAGTACCATACCCAAAGCTTTTTTCAATGCGTTTTGTTTTTTCATAAAAATCTCTCCTTTATTTTTTACAATTGCGAACAAACACAATTTGCAATTGCTTAATTTATTTACAGGCTTACGCCTATATATACTATCTTATAACTGCACAAACTCTTCCCTCTCCGAAGGCTCTTGAAACAAACATTCTGTCGCCCACTCGCAATTCACCGCAGGTTATTTTTCTTGCTTTTGTTTCCTCGGTATCTATCAGAATAAGATTTTGAGCGCTCATTACAAAATCCTTTGTTCCGCTGTCTGTTACCACCTTAAAATATCCCTTTAAGGAACTTGCTTTTTCGGCATCTATATATGTAACCGTTCCTGCGAAATACTGGAATATATTTCCCGAAATTCTTTCTTTAACAGTTGATAAATCCATATCGGTAAATTCAACTCTTGCATTTTGTATATAGCCCTCCGAATCGGTTGCATAATACATAAGTGTTCCCGGTCTGAATGCATTGGGATATACCTCCTCAAGCTTATCCTTTACGGTTTGTGTCATTTTGAATTCAAAATCAGGCTCAACCGCAACCTGTCCCGTAACTGTAAGTCGGGTTCCCTTTAATACAAGCAAAGGTTCATCCTCCTCACTTATACCCTCTGAGGTTTTTTCTACAAACAAGCAATATTTTGTTGTATCATCTAATTCATCAAGCTTACTGTCTATAATTCCCACCGGACAAAATCCGAGTTCATCGGGGGAATACATGATAATACTGATTTCTTCTTCATCATTTTTTAAATATCCCGAAGAACGAACCTTGTATTCTTCAAGCCGTTCTTCCTTTTCGGGTATCTGGAACAACACCGCCGTATCCTCAAACCTGTACCCCATATCGGATCTGAACCATATACCGCCCTTCCAGCTTTGCTTAACCGTTCCGTCAACAACAGGACTTCCGATTTTTCCGTCTATAGGCCGTACAGTTTCAATTTCACTGATTACATTCCTGTTATTTGCATTATAGTATACAACAGTATTTTTTAAATCCTTAAGTATTGAATATGTAACCTCTGCCGACACCCTTTCATCATCTACGATAACATTTTCCTTTAATGTATACTCATACCATTTACCGTCTTCAGAAAATATATCCACAAAATAATCCTCTTCGTCATCATCCATACGGATTCTTCTCATATATCCGTATTTTTTGGTTGTTCCGGATTTATAATTGAGAATATATCCGTCCTCCGAAAGGTAGAATGTTCCCATAAAATCAGACTTAACACCACCTGTAGTCTTAATAAAGCTCTCGGCCTGCCAATATTTTTCATTTCCGATATATACTATGTTGTCTTCAATTTTTGCAACATCACCCTGAACCTTCTTATCACTTACTGTTATATCCACATATGATGCATCTGCATTCGAAACAACGGTCAGGCAATCATTGTAATTTAAGTCGTCAATTTTTATAGGCTCATTATTTTTTGTCATTTCACAATAATCTGCATTTTCAACATCAATAAAATCCTGTCCCTTAAACTCCATACCGCTTGTAAGAACAATTTTGTTATCATATGAGCTTGCACTGCTTATTGTAAAATGCTCCTTTATTTCCAGCATACAAATATCAAAGCCTGAATTTCTTTGAGTATGGGACAATGAAATATTTCCCGCTTTTCCAAGATAATCTCCGATATCCTCAATATTTTTTGCATCTCCGTTTACATTCAGATATTTAATACCGGAAAGCTTTATTTTGCCTTCCTTACCGTTAGTATCATAATATATATAGGCAGAATCTATATCATACACATCTCTTAAATCAAGCTTAAAAAATTTACTTCCATACTCATCAGATATATATTTCACAGTGTAATCATAGCCGTCATAATGAATATATGCCGTAACACGTCTTCCAAAAAAGTCCTTTGCTTTACTGTCACCGCACATATATTCTGTCCTGTCTATTGTAATTACATTTTCACGGGGAGTAACCGACGATAAAATGCTTTTCTTATAAACACTGTCTAAAAGTCCGCTCACCTTAGTTAATCCCAGCTTTTCCTCCATATAGTTCACTTCAGAAAAGCTAATCTTTGCACCCGATCCATCAATGTCATATATAACATATCTGCTTTCCAATGCATTTAACAGCATTACTGCCGCCGCTTTATTTTCTAACGGTGCCTCTTTTTTATATGTAATACCCTTTATCAGATTTTCCCTTTGAAGAATAGCTTCAATATCATCATTCGGATAAGCCTTATCAAAGCACAGCATAGAAACCAAATCAACCGCAAGCTGATGCATTGTTATATTCTTTTCGGTTGCGGTATTTATTCCGAGCTTACCCATTATTTTAACATATTCTTCATATGTCATTGCCTCATTTTCCTGTGTTATTTCGGTAAGTCCGATTCCGTTTGTTATCTTTACAGCTTCACTGACATCTTCTGCAGATTCTTCCTCGCTTTTTTCCGTAAATTCACCTACATCAAAACGAAACACATCGTCCATATATTTATAATCATATATATTTTCGTAATCACTTAAAGCCAATACACTTTGAACTGTACACGACAAAGCTATAACAACAGTCAATGCTTTTGTCAATATCTTTTTCATGGTCCTTTTCCTCCTCAATAAACATCCAATTCATCATAAATATATCTGATTATATCGCTGTCGTTTTCACTGTTTAAAAGATTTTCAATATCGCTTACGGCAATAAAGCCTCTGTCATCCCAGATAATCTGTTTTTTCAGCAATTCCGACACAGCTCTTATAGGCAAATAGGTTCTTCCCTCTGTAACTATAACATCAGCACCCAATTCAACAGCTTCACCGTTATGCTTTACAATGTTATTGTTTATATCAATTTCTATCACATCGCTATCCTTTTCAACCGTGGCAATACCATCTGTAAAGGAAACCTTTGATCCAAGAGATTCTGCAACAAAGCGTATGGGAAGATATGTCAAATCATTTATAATTACAGGAATTATTTTTCTGTTATCGGAATCTATCAACTTTTTTTCTCCCTTTACAAAGGAATACGGACTGCCTATAACAAGAACAGTTGCCGATTTAATACGTTTTTTTGCCCTGTCACTGTACATTCCCATTCTTGTAAAGGGTATAAATTTAAAGCCGTCTATCTTATCATAGACCTGTGCACCCTCGGGCAACAGATAGTTTTTATTGTTTATATCATAAAATCCGGGGTCTGCATTGGTGGAATAGTTATTTTTCACTGTACTGCTGTTTTCCATTTCAACCGAAAAAGTATTGATACCGCTGTTATAATACAAGTTATTTTGATAAATATTTCCGTCAGGATAACTCATTTTTTCTATATTGAGGTTGTATAATTCAGGATAAGCCTCTTTCCATATATCCGACTTATAATCTATAGTCTGCCAGTCTGTTCTGCCCTCATTTGAAAGACACCAACTTGTTCCGTTTATAGCAGTTTTACAGTCAGCAAAAATATTATTATATACAACATTATCCCTTCCGCCGTTTACAAATACTCCGTAACCGCTTATTCCGGCAAATACATTTCCCACAATATCTGTCCCCGAATAGCCGTCATCAAGATAGATTGCATGAACTCCGTTTGAACCTAAAGCTCCGCTCTTTCCTATATCATGAATATAATTATACAGTATCTTGTTTCCTCTTGAGGCTATCTGTCTGCCTGCATATAATGCACCCATATCATCAGAAGCATTACAAGCATCAAACACTTCGTTAAATGCAATAATATTGTTGTTTCCACCCCAGCCGAAAATCATATGTGCCGAATCATGCAACTTATTATTTGTAGCTCTGTTTCCACAGCCGCCTATGTTAATAGCCATATTATATGTTTTCGTTAATCTGTCACAGGCTTCAAATTCGCTGTTTTCTATATAGCAATTACCATTTTCAAGTGTTGCTCTGTCGCCGGCATCAATATCCGCACCGCCCTCTGTATCATGTACATAGCAGTCAATGATAGAATGTTCATAACCACCTGAAACCTTTATGGGATCACTTGCCGAAAATGCCATTTCACAGCCTCTGACATTGATATTCCTTCCGCCCGATACATTAATGATATTTGAACGACAAACCTTCATTTCTATATTCTTTAGCTCTATGTATTCTGCATTATCAAATTTAAACATAGGCATATCAAAAACCGAAAGCATCATCTCGCTGTTTACAAAGCTTGAGTTTTCAGGATAATAGTAAAGCATCTCACTGTCACGGTCTATATAGTATTCGCCCGGCATGTCCAGTTCCTCTACAAGATTATATGCATACATAACCCTGTCCTCCAATGCACCGTACACGGACGGATACTTTGTTGTAATTGCACCCGTGTCAGCATCCACATGAGTAATAGGAATACTCTGGTCTGCCCATTCCCAGTAAAATCTTCCCCATAAAAGTGCATCCTTTGCCTCTGTCCAATATTTGGCTCTGTCAGTATCAGGCTGAACAATAAAGGGAGTTTTTTCTTCCTCCGGCAAAGCAAGATACTCATTTCTCATCTGTATGGCAGCTTCTCCGTACGCATCTCTCATTTCTGTAGGTGCAGGATTCATCTGACTGATAACTTTTTTAATCTTCATATAGCCTGTATTCGGATACTGTGCTACAGTCATGGCTTTTCCGTCAACATAGAACTCCATATCCATAGTATTACCGGGATAATCCTCTTCGGGAATAAAATAATCCGTGATTCCCGTCCATCTTGAATAGGTTCCTCTCCATGCTCTGCGTGGAATTTCTGTAAGTCCTACAGCTTTTAAATCAAACTGATATATTTTATCTCTTGCACTCTCGTCAACAATTTTATCCGATACTGACTGATTGCTTAACTTTGTAAAGCCGTTTCCGTTTAAAACAACTCCGCCAACAAGGGTAACCTCTTCATCAGGATAACTTCTGTAGCATATAGGTGCATTTTGCGTTCCCGAATCTTCACCGGTAAATTCCACTCCGTTTTTCAGAACATACTGTCCCGCCCGAAGATATACAACCGCACCCTTTTTACCCAAGGAATTGCTTTTTTTTAAATCACGAATCGTATCTCGTGCTTTTTCAATGGTTTCAAATGGCTGCTGTTCACTTCCGTTATTGCTGTCGCTTCCTTCTGTGGAAACATATAAAATTGTATAATCCGACTCGTCAGCATATACTGAGAGGCCACCCCCACAAATCATCACCGCCGAAAGAACAACACTCAGACCTTTTTTCAGCATATTTTCATTCCTCCTTTTTCTATCCTCTAAAAGTGCATTTATCACAAAAAACTCCCCTATTTTTCCGCCATAATATTGTCAACTTTTATTAATTTCATTTTATCATACATAAATTGAAAAAACAATTACCCATAATTTTATATATACACCCCATTCTGCAACACTTGTTTGTATATTGTTGACTATGACTCTATTTTTATGTTACAATATCTTTGTTCAACTCATATGCACAAGTCACGAATAAAATCAGAAAGAAAGAGATGTTTTTGTTATGAAAAAAATAGTTTCCGGCGAATATCTTTATGATTATGATAAAATACGTTTTTCAAAGCATACAAGTAATTCTCTTGATCCGTCATCAGAGGTATGGTCACAGCCATATTGTACCAATTATTTCTCTTTGGTTTATGTCGTAAAAGGTGCTGTAATGGTTTATGCAAAGGATAAAAATTTTGTTTTAAATGCAGGTGAATGTACGGTATTTGATATATATGATAATACACCAATGTTTACCCATAATAACAATACTGCAATATTATATACCATAGACTTTCAGCCGGAGCTGTTCGGAAAAACAAGTCTGGAAATAAAAGATTTTACCGGTATGCTCAAATATATATCAAACATTCCTAAAAACGAGCATATACGTTTTCCTCGTTATTATATTTTCAAGGATAAGGGAAACCGTTTATTAACTATATTTGAAATAGTCAAAAACGAATACTTTGAACGCAAGCCTTTATATCTCGAAATTATAAGCAATAACATTAAAACTATTCTGATTGAATTTGCAAGAGATATTCATTTATTAAAAAAAATCGACACATACTCCAATACAGTTCAACAGTTAATTGACTATTGTATTCTGTACTACAATACCGATATAACATTAAAGGGCTTATCTGAGACCTTCCATTTTTCTCAGACACATATAACAAACCTTTTTAAAAAGACTGTAGGTTATTCCTTTCTTGAATACCTTCGTCAGTTGAGAATTTATAAAGCACAGGGAATGCTCTTTCGTACAAACAATACAGTATCGGAAATTTCCAAAGCGGTGGGCTATAAGAAAACCGAATATTTCTCAAAGCTTTTCAAGCAATATACAGGATTAACACCACTTCAGTACAGAAAGAAAATCCGTAGTCTTAATCAATGGTATCCGGGTATGCAAGACATAAAAATACAGCATAAAAACACCACGTTATAATACCACGCAAAATAATACAATATATAATTTGAAAGGATGATTTTTAATGAATTTCAGACAAGTACATTTAGATTTTCACACAAGTGAAAAAATTCCGGGCGTAGGTTCAAATTTTAGCAAGGAACAATTCCAAAAAGCCTTAAAAACAGGACACATAAATTCCATTACTGTTTTTTCAAAATGTCATCACGGCTGGGCTTATCACCCATCAAAAAAGAATGAAATGCACCCCAATCTTACATTCGATCTTTTGGGAGCACAAATTGAAGCAGCACATGAAATCGGAGTTAAGACACCTGTATATCTTTCTGCCGGATTAGATGAAAAATTAGCTTTAAGACACCCTGAATGGCTTGCACGTTCTGAAAATGAACAAACAGTATGCAATCCTGACTTTCTCTCTCCCGGCTATCATAAGCTATGCTTAAATTCACCATATCTCGACTATCTTTTAGAGCAAATTAAAGAAGTGCTTGAAAATTACGATGCTGACGGGATTTTTTTAGATATAGTCGGGGTTCAACCATGCTACTGTCATAACTGTATACAGGCATTGTTAAAGGAAGGTAAATCTCCTACAGATCCCAATGCAATTTTAGAGCTTGCGGAAAAGGTCTATGCCAACTATACAAAACGAGTACGAGAAACTATAGATTCGGTAAAGCCCGGACTTCCTGTATTTCACAACGGCGGTCACATTCAGGGTGGCAGACGTGATATTGCATTTATGAACAATCACCTTGAGCTTGAATCACTTCCAACCGGCGGCTGGGGATATGACCATTTCCCACTTTCTGCACGCTATGTACAAAATTTAGGCATGGATTATGTAAGTATGACAGGGAAATTCCATGGAACATGGGGAGAATTCGGAGGCTTTAAGCACCCCAATGCGTTACGCTATGAAACAAGCTTGGCTGCCGCAAACGGTGCAAAATGCTCTGTCGGCGATCAACTGCATCCAAACGGTGAAATGGATATGGCTACATATAAATTAATAGGTGCTGCTTATTCAGAACTTGAAGAAAAGGAAGAGTGGCTTGATAATGTTCATCAGATTACCGATGTTGCTCTGTTTTCTTATGAATCATACACCGGTTGTTTTGGTATAAACCACACAGGCTTAACTAATACAGATATAGGCTCTGTCCGTATACTGCAAGAAGGAAAATATCTTTTTGATGTAATTGATATGGATAATGATTTTAATAAATATAAGGTAATAATTCTGCCTGACTTAATAAAAATACCAACTGAATTAAAGCTAAAGCTTGATGATTTTATAAAACATGGAGGTAAGCTTCTTGCAACAGGCAAAAGCGGTTTATATACAGATAAAGACAGCTTTGCTTTCGATTTTGGTATAAAGTATATCGGTGAAAATCCGTATAATCCTGATTATTTCAAGCCTTGCTTTGAAATGAACGGTCTTTTTGATTCATCATATGTTATCTATTCAAAAGGCGAAAAAACAGAATTAACATACGGAAAAGAGCTTGGCTTACGTCAGGATCCTTATTTTAACCGTACACTTGAACACTACTGTTCTCATCATCATACACCTAACTCCTATAATTATGCAGGTCCCGGTATGTCAGAGGGAAAGGACGGCATCTATATTGCATGGCAAATATTTAATGAATACGGAGAAAAAGGCCCTCTTATAGCAAAAAGAATGGTTACACACGCTTTGGACTGCCTTTTGGGCGATAACAAAACATTGCGTACAAATCTCGCTTCACGTGGAATTGTAACACTTATGGAACAGCCGGGAAGATATATTACGCATCTCCTTTATGCAGTTCCGGAAAAACGTGGAACAAAAGAGATTATTGAAGACATACTTCCGGTCTATGATATTAATGTTGAAATAAAACTTAAAAAAACCATTAAATCAGTATATCTTGCACCTCAAAGAACACCTGTTGACTTTACGCAAAAAGATGATATTGTGCGATTTACAGTGGATAAATTTGAATGTCATCAAATGATAGTCCTTGACTATTGAGGCTCTATAATAATGACTGCTGAACAATTATGAAACGCAGCCGCATAGCGGCTTACAAGCGTTTCAGAATTGTTTGGGTGCAAGGGTTTTGCGCGTCTTTACAAAAAACCTCGCATTATAGAAAAAAGCTAACACCACTTCAACCTTCTTGGCATATACGGCATTATTTCAGCTCATCTGTGTCGGTGGTAGTGTCAGGTTGACACCCAATTTTTTATTTTAATTTTTTATTAAAACCTTTGTTTTTTGGGCATTTTCACTATTTTTTAATAAAAATAGAGCAATAGCCCCCTTTTTGCTGTATAATTGAGTTGTAAACCATACGATTAAAATTGAATTGAATAATGCTATAAACAATAATTTATACCTGAACAGTAACGATTATTCAGCAGTCATCAAATAAAATTATAACTTTTTTATTGATTTATTTGTAAAAATATGGTATCATATAGAAAAGGTTAAAGTCATGGTTTATGCCATAGGCACGAAAGGCGTGGTTTGAAATGAACATACTGCATTTAAAATATGCAATCGAAATTGAAAAATATCATTCTATTAATAAGGCTGCCGAAATGCTTTTTATGAGTCAGCCAAACTTAAGCCGCGCCATGAAAGAGCTTGAGGAGGATTTGGGAATTACCATATTCAAAAGGACCTCCAAAGGAATGACGCCTACCATTCAGGGCGAGGAATTTCTCAGCTATGCAAAAAAAATACTTGCGCAGATTGACGAAGTGGAAAATATGTATAAACACGGAAAAAATCAAAAGCAGACATTTTCCGTTTCAGTGCCGAGAGCCACATATTTTTCCGAAGCGTTTGCGCAGTTTGCAAAGGGCATAGACAAGACAGTTCCTGCCGAAATATTTTATAAGGAAACAAACTCTCAGCGTGCAATAAACAATATTTTGCAGGCAGACTACAAATTGGGTATAATACGATACCGCATCACATTTGAAAAATACTTCAGCTCAATGCTAAAGGAAAAAGGTCTTGTGTCGGAGGTTTTGCGACAGTTTTCATATGTGCTGTTAATGTCAAAAAATCACAAGCTTGCGGATAAGGAGGATATACGTCTTACCGACCTGTCCGATTACATTGAAATTGCCCACGCAGATCCCTATGTGCCGTCCCTTCCTTTTATAGACATAAAAAAAGAAGAACTGGGTGAGTATGTTGATAAAAGAATATTCGTATTTGAACGTGCAAGTCAATTTGATTTGCTTGAAAACGTACCCGATACCTTTATGTGGGTGTCGCCTCTTACTCAAAAAACTCTTGACAGATACGGTCTTGTGCAAAAGAAGGTTAAGCATAACACAAAGGTGTATCAGGATGTTTTGATACACCGAAAAAACTATCGTCTTACCGAGCTTGACAAACGCTTTATAGAGGAAGTTGATAAAGCGGGTAAGAAATTCCTTGATATATAAACACAAAACATAGATAAACCGCCATATCAGGTGATTATTTAATGGCTGCTGAACAATTATGAAACGCAGCCGCACAGCGGCTTACAAGCGTTTCAGAATTGTTTGGGTGCAAGGGTTTTGTGCATTTTTGCAAAAAATCCTTGCAACATTAATAAATATTTTGCTCCCAAAATATTTATTTCAGCAGGCTTTATCAATGCGAACTGTGTAAAATCTTTGATTTTACACGAAAAATTTTGACAATAGTCATAATTTTTCTAAATGCGATTGGAAATCGCATTTATTCAGTAAGCATTATTTACCGATACGGCGGTTATTTTGATGACATAAGACATTATTGATTTTCTTTCATTAAATTCCCTATCATATTTTTCAGCACAATTACTGCGGCAATCGACAGTATAAATTCTGCCGTAAACTGAGCATATGCCAAACCGTAAAGCGGAAATAGCTTATTCAAAATAAACAGTGCCGGTATTTCAAGGATAATTTTTCTTGAAACCGCAAAGATAAACGCATTTTTTCCTTTTCCCGTTGCCTGAAAAACTCCCACAGCAAGGAAATCCATACAGAAAAACGGAAGTCCGATACAAAATCCTCTCAAAAATGCCGAGCCGTATGAAATAATACTTTCATTTTGCATAAACAAAGCTATTACCTGCTCTGCGCAGATATAGAACATAAATGCAACCACCGCCAGGAATATTACCGAAAACTTAGCTGAAATTAAAATTGCATCCTTCATTCTTTTTATGTTTTTGCTTGAATAGGTATAGCTTATTAAAGGCATAACACCCTGTGAAAGTCCCATTGCAATATACATGGGAACCATATTGATTTTCTGCGATATTCCCATTGCCGCAACAGCGTCCGAACCGTGAACGGACGTAAAATTATTCAAAACCGTCATTCCCAGAACATTAAGCAGATTTTGTATTGCGGCAGGTATGCCCACAGCAAATATTTCCGAAACAATATTTTTATTGGGTATTGCCATTTTGGGATTAATGCAAACAAATGTGCTCTTTCTTTTCACATATATTAAGGCAAAAAAGTACACACAGGCAAAGCAGTTTGAAATAAAGGTCGCAAGTCCGGCTCCGGCCGCTCCCATATTAAGTCCCCATGGCAATATAAAAATAGGATCAAGTATTATATTCAGCAGACATCCGCTCATAGTACCTATGCTTGCGTGAAGCGACAGTCCCTCCGACCGTACAAGATATGCAAGCACGACATTTAATATTGCCGGAGCTGCTCCGAAGGATACCGTCCATCTCATATATTCGCTCGTAGCATTATATGTTACCTCATCAGCACCCAAAATATTCATAAGAGGTGCTTTGAAAACCGTGCATAGCAGAGAAAATAAAATACCGCTTACAAGTGAGCAATAAAAACCGAAGGAGGAGCTTTTTCGAACCGTATCATAATCTCCCCGTCCCAAAGCACGGCTCATCATACTCGACGTACCCACTCCGAACAGATTGTTTACGGCATTAAAGGCAAGCATAACCGGTCCTGCCAATGTAACCGCCGCATTTTGTACGGGATCATTTACCATACCGACAAAATATGTATCGGCAAGATTATAAATTACCATAACCAGCGAGCTGATAATTGTCGGAACAGCCAGCTTTACTATTGCCTGCATAAGAGGCATTCTTTCAAACAATTCAATTTTCTTTTCGTTTTCAGTCATTTTTTTCACTTCTCTTATTTTTGATATTTATACCTTTACCCACTAAGCTACAACAATTTCAAAACAACAAAATAAATGCGGCAGATGCACCGCATTTATTTTGTTGTTTCCGTCCGGAATTACATACCGTATATATTCCTGATTATTCCGAACAATATCAGAATAACTATCAGTACCTTCACAACCGCATTATCCGCTTTCGTCAATACTATACTTTTATTTTTTATATAACTGATGTTAAATCTAAAAAAGTAAAACAAAAACAGCGGAAGCAGAACAAACATCAGTCTGTTATACAAAAATGCCTCGTGAAAATTGCCGTAAAGCAAAGCCGTAAGCATTCTCGTCACACCGCAGGACGGACACTTAAAACCCGTTATTTTAAAAATAATGCACGGAATCGCTATGTTTGTACAATGAAAAAACACAGCATAGCCTATCCCCAATATAAAAACCAAAGCATATATTTTTACAAGTCTTACTAAATTATTTCTCATTATTACTTATTTAACTCATACTGCATAAGCGCAACCGAAATAATACCGAAACCGAACACACCCAATAACAGATACATTATTGCCGTATTTGAGCTTTGTATTCCCCTTTCGGTTTTTATATTATCTATTCTTTCGCCCATTTTATAGAGCCAGAACAAATAATAAATACCGCAGGTTAGAATAGAAAACAGCACAACCATTCCGCCGGAGGTGTCATCTTGTTTTGCAGTCAATAAATTTATGTCATCATTTAACCTTGCAATCCAAAAGAACTCAAAAATCCCACAGGTTATAATACTTAACAATATGTAAAGTGCTATATTCCTTTTTTCCGTCATATCCTATTTCCCCTTTCTTTGTATTTTTTATATGATAATTATATATTAATTTTATCGGTATGTCAATATATCTGAAGTTAAATTTTCTCGTTTATTTTAACATATAGTGATTTTTTTGTAATTTTACATAAATTTAACATAAACTCTCTTTTAGATTTTACAAAATGAGGTTAAAATAAATACGTATAATGCTCACTGAATAAATGCTATTTTCAATCGCATTAAAAAAATTATGACTCTTGTCAAAATTTTTCGTGTAAAATCAAAGATTTTACACAGTTCGCATTGATAAAGTCTGCTGAAATAAATATTTTGAGAGCAAAATATTTATCCATGGTGCAAGTTTTTTTTGCAAAAACGCTTGTAAGCTGCTATGCGGCTGCGTTTCAAAATTGTTCAGCAGTCACTATATAAGAAAATTTTCACGTTTGAATTTATGCGGCGGAATGGAGATAACGTGAAAGGTCCTTTCACGTTATGCCTCCGGCGGATTTAATTGCCCGTGCGAAATTTTCCGAAGCATAAGCCTTGGAAACGCACATGGACGTAATAATCTCTTGTCATTCCTTGCCCTGCTGATAAGAGAAATTTAATTACTATTTGTGCCGACGCAGGGCGGCGGAATGGAGATTACTATGGATTTCTTTTCAATACTTACACTAATAGGCGGACTTGCCCTGTTTTTATACGGAATGGACGCAATGGGCGACAGTCTGAAAAAACTTTCGGGCGGAAAGCTTGAATATTTTTTGCAGCAGCTGACCTCCAACCGATTCAAAGGTTTTTTGCTGGGCTTTGCGGTTACTGCAATTATACAAAGCTCCTCTGCTACAACTGTCATGCTGGTCGGATTTGTAAATTCTGGCATTATGAAACTGTCTCAGACTATAAGCATTATAATGGGTGCAAATATCGGTACAACGGTAACGGCATGGATTTTAAGCTTATCGGGTATAAGCGGCGAAAGCTTTTTTATAAGGCTGTTTAAGCCCACCTCCTTTACTCCGATACTTGCCATAATAGGCGTAATCCTGTTAATGTCTGCAAAAAATGATAAAAAACGTGACATAGGCTCTCTTTTGATAGGCTTTGCAATTCTTATGTTCGGCATGGACACCATGAGCGGAGCAATGGACGGATTAAAGGATGATCCGAAATTTTCGCAGATTCTCGTAATGTTTTCAAATCCCATAATGGGTATTTTATCCGGTCTTATACTGACAGCGATAATTCAATCTTCCTCGGCCTCCGTGGGAATTTTACAGGCATTGTCCTCCACCGGTGCCATTACTTACGCAACAGCTATTCCGATTATATTGGGGCAAAACATAGGCACAACAATAACTCCGATTCTTTCCGCCATAAACGGAAACAAAGACGCAAAGCGTGTTGCCGCTTCCTGTCTGTATATAAAAATTATAGGCGTTATTGTTGTATCGGTCGTATTCTATCTTTTTAATTATTTACTTAAATTCAGTTTTATGACAAATTATGTAAACGGGCTGAACATAGCGGTTGTTCATACATTATTTAACATTTTATCAACCATTATACTTATGCCTTTCTGCAATCAGCTTGAAAAGCTTGCATTAAAAACAATTAAAAGCGATGACAATGACGAGAATGAATCAGATCCTTTCAGCACTCTTGATGATCGATTCTTATCAATGCCGACCTTTGCAGTTGAAAAATGCCGCGAGCTTACCTACGATATGATTTGTCTTTCCGAATCATCCATAAAAATGAGTACCGATCTTCTTTATGATTACGACAAAAATATAATGGACAAAATAACAAAAACCGAAAGCAAGGTTGACAAATATGAAGATAAAATAAGCGCTTATCTGATTGAGCTGGCATCAAAGAAATTAAATATGGCGGACAGCCATGAGGTAACAACTCTATTGCATATTATAGGTGATGTTGAAAGAATATCGGATCATGCGGTTAATATTGCCGAATCCGCAACCGAAATTTATTCGAAAAAAATTCATTTCTCCGATGACGCAAGAACCGAAATAATGATACTGACAAATGCAGTGCGGGAAATCCTTGAAATAACAACAAATATTTTAAAGGACAATAACATCGAACTTGCGAAAAGGGTTGAGCCTCTTGAGCAGATAATAGACAAGCTCAAGCTGAAAATTAAAAATAATCATATAATACGTCTTAGGGACGGCGAATGTACCGTCGAGCTCGGTTTTATTCTTTCCGATATACTCAACAACTACGAAAGAGTTGCCGACCATTGTTCAAATATTGCGGTATATATACTGGGTACCGCAAACAACCTGTTTGAATCTCATGATTATCTGCGCCATATTAAAAATGACGGTGAAAATGAATTTTTCGAACAATACGATTTCTACAAAAACAAATATAAAATTTAATAATAAAATAAAATATATTTTTTTCAAGCAGCATACATATTTGTGTTCTGCTTGCTTTTTTTATAAAATTACTATACATTTTTACAAAACATTTCCCGTTTCATGCTTAAATCACATAATTTTTTAATTCAATGTCAAAAATATATTGTCTTTCATTATGTTTTATGATAAAATAAGATTTGAAAATTTCACATAATGACTGCTGAACAATTATGAAACGCAGCCGCATAGCAGCTTACAAGTGTTTCAGAATTGTTTAGGTGCAAGGGTTTTGTGCGTTTTTGCAAAAAACCTTGCACCATGAATAAATATTTTGTTCCCAAAATATTTATTTCAGCAGACTTTATCAATGCGAACTGTGTAAAATCTTTGATTTTACACGAAAAATTTTGACAATAGTCATAATTTTTCTAAATGCGATTGAAA
>JAXEIW010000095.1:0-3983 GCA_034101885.1 Clostridia bacterium
AATGTTGAAACAGTTGTACTTTTGTTTGCCCAAAAGTACCAAAAGGCGGGGCTGTTGCTTTTAGCGCAGATCGACGTATGGCATAAACCCATACGTCTACGAACAGAACACACCACTCGGAGTACACAAAGTACGCCGTCGGGTGTATTCTGTCCGTTCTGCATCTAAAATCAATCAGCCCCTATGTGCTTTTTAACGCAACAGCCCCATCCCCTTTTGGGTTTCACACCCGTATCGGTATTCCATAGCTCAAACACGCGCCAACTGCTTTGCAGTTGCGCAACTCGCATAATGCACTGCCCACTTCAGACTATGCTCTTTGGTTGGGCGGTTCAAGTTTTGCGTTCTTTTTCAGACAACAGTCAAGGAAGTTTAGTTGAATTGTTTAGCTTTTTTGAAAATAATGCTGCCGACACACAGTGATAAACAGTAATTTATACCTGAACAGTAACGTATAAATATTTTTTTTGTAAAAGTTCTTAAATTAATGGTGACAAAATGCAGATAATATGCTATAATATTAAATAAAAGAAATTAATTATTCTATCGGGAGAAAACAGATGTCAAACACAAACAGAGAAAATATAAGGAATTTTTGTATTATAGCACATATAGATCATGGCAAATCTACGCTTGCGGACAGGCTTTTAGAGCTGACCGGAGAGGTTGAGCAGCGTGACATGGAGGATCAGCTTCTTGATAATATGGATCTTGAAAGAGAGCGGGGTATTACAATAAAAGCCCATGCCGTACGTTTGAAATACAAGGCAAAGGACGGAGAAATATACACGCTTAATTTAATCGACACACCGGGACACGTTGACTTTAATTATGAAGTGTCAAGAAGTCTGGCGGCGTGCGAGGGAGCAATTCTTATTGTTGACGCAACCCAGGGAATAGAAGCACAGACCTTGGCAAATACCTATCTTGCATTAGAGCATGATTTGGAAATTGTTCCTGTAATAAATAAAATAGATTTACCTTCGGCACAGCCCGAAAGAGCCATATCGGAAATAGAGGATGTAATAGGTATTCCGGCGGAGGACGCTCCTCTTGTTTCGGCGAAGACAGGGCAGAATGTGGAGGAGGTTTTAGAGGCTGTAGTAAATAAAATACCTGCGCCGGATGGAGATGAAAAAGCACCGTTGAAAGCGTTGATTTTTGATTCTTATTATGACAGCTATAAAGGCGTCATAGTTTATGTGAGGGTTAAAGACGGTACTCTTAAAACAGGGGACAGAATAAGGCTGATGGCTACAAAAGCCGAGTTTGACGTTGTTGAGGTCGGTTCGCTTCATCCTAACGGACTGCTTCCTCGGGAAGAATTATCGGCAGGACAGGTAGGATATATTGCCGCAAGCATAAAGAATATTCAAGACACACAGGTGGGAGATACCGTAACAACCGCCGCAAATCCGGCACCCGAACCGCTGCCGGGATACAAAAAGGTTAATCCTATGGTTTACTGCGGAATATATCCGGCTGACGGCGCTCAATATGAGGATTTAAAAGACGCTTTGGGAAAGCTTCAGTTAAATGATGCGGCACTTATGTTTGAAGCGGAAACCTCCGTTGCTCTGGGATTTGGATTCCGATGCGGCTTTCTCGGACTTCTGCATATGGAAATAATACAGGAAAGATTGGAAAGAGAGTATAATCTTGACCTTGTTACAACTGCGCCCAGCGTTATTTATAAGGTATATAAAACCGACGGTGAAATTATAACCGTCGATAATCCGACAAATCTGCCGTCGCCTACCGAAATCAACTATATGGAAGAACCGATGGTTAAGGCTGATATTATGGTTCCTACCGATTATGTGGGAAATGTTATGGAATTGTGTCAGGAGCGGCGGGGAATATTTATAGATATGAAGTATATGGAGGAAACCAGAGCGCAGATTTTCTATGAGCTGCCCTTAAATGAAATAATATATGATTTTTTTGATGCGTTAAAGTCAAGAACGAGAGGATATGCGTCCTTTGACTATGAGCTGTCGGAATACAGAAGGGCAGAGCTTGTAAAGCTTGATATATTGTTAAACGGTGATGTGGTGGACGCACTTTCCTTTATTGTTCATAAGGACAACGCCTATAACAGGGGAAGAAGAATGTGCGAAAAGCTTAAAGAGTCTATTCCGAGACAGCTTTTTGAAATACCGATTCAAGCGGCTGTGGGAAATAAGATTATAGCCCGTGAAACGGTCAAGGCATTGAGAAAGGACGTTCTTGCAAAGTGCTACGGCGGAGATATTACCCGAAAGAAAAAGCTGCTTGAAAAGCAGAAAGAGGGAAAAAAGAGAATGCGTCAGGTGGGAAATGTAGAAGTGCCTCAGGAGGCTTTTATGAGTGTGCTTAAATTAGACTGAAAATTTTAAAAGGAGAATATGTTATGAACAATATAAAAGATTTTGAGGAATTGGGAATAGAACCGAAAAACGGAAAGCTTACCGCCGAACAGATAGCAAAGGTAAAAAGTTTTGGATGTTTGCAGGACAAGCGTTACGAAGATATTTTTAATGTAAGAGTTATTACCCGAAACGGTGTTATTACAACAGACGAGCAGAGAACAATTGCCGAGGCGGCAGATCTTTTCGGCTCTCACAAGGTTGCAATGACAACAAGACTCACCATTGAAATTCAAGGGGTGGCTTATGATAATATTCCGGCACTTATAATGTTTTTGAGGGAAAGAGGACTTGAAACGGGCGGAACGGGCGCAAAGGTACGTCCGGTGGTATCATGTAAGGGTACAACCTGTAAATTCGGACTTATCGACACCTATTCATTGAGTAAAAAAATTCATGAAAAGTTTTATGTTGGCTGTCATGATGTGGCATTGCCCCATAAGTTTAAAATCGCAGTTGGCGGCTGTCCGAATAACTGTGTAAAACCCGACTTAAATGATTTGGGAATTATAGGTCAGCGTATTTTTACCCCCAATTTGGAAAAATGCAGAGGCTGTAAAAAATGTTTTATAGAAAGCACCTGCCCCATGAAAGCTCCCTCCGTTAAGGACGGAAAAGTATATATTGATCCCGATATTTGTAACCACTGCGGAAGATGCAATAAAAAATGTCCTTTCGGAGCATTTGAAAACGCAAGCGAGGGATATAAGGTGTGCATAGGCGGAAGATGGGGCAAAAAGACAGCAATGGGCAAGCCTCTTAATAAAATCTTTACAAGCGAAGAAGAGGTTCTCGAAGTGGCGGAAAAAGCATTTAATATTTTCCGTGACGAGGGAATTAAGGGAGAACGTTTTTCGGATACTGTTGAAAGGTTAGGATTCGATTATGTTGAAAAGAAGCTTATCGGCGAATAAGATTATAAGTATTTTAGTATTATTCACAGTTTGCTTATTTGTTGTTTACGGTTGTTCGGAAAATAATGAAAAGGGCAACAAAGATGAGGGTGTGACCTTTACCGACGCATTGGGAAGAAACGTTACCGTAAAGCATAATCCCGAACGGACAGCCGCACTGCTCGGAAGCTTTGCCGATGTGTGGGCTCTTTCGGGAGGTAAGGTGTGTGCCACTGCCCAAGAGGCTTGGGAGGACTTTGACTTGGATTTGGAGGACGCGGTAAATTTGGGCGGCGCTCATTCGCCGAGTCTTGAAGCGCTGATAGCTTCAAATCCTGATTTTGTACTTGCAAGTGCGTCAACCTCGTCAAATGTGGAGATGAAGGAAACGCTTGAAAATTCAGGCATTACGGTGGCATATTTTGATGTTGACAATTTTAATGATTATCTTGATATGCTGAAAATCTGTACAGACATTACGGGCAGAAATGATTTATATGAGCAAAACGGCTTAGAGGTTCAGAGCAAAACAGAGAAAATCAAAGAAGAATTTAAAAATGCCGAAATACCCGAAAAAGAACGTACAGTGTTAATGATACGCACATCGTCAAGCTCTGTGAAAGCAAAGGGCAGCGAGGGTACGGTTTTGGGAGAAATGCTGGCTGATTTGGGGTGCATAAAT
>JAXEIW010000096.1:0-2061 GCA_034101885.1 Clostridia bacterium
ATGCGCAAGCACGGTGTAAGTCAAACGAGAAAAAAAGGGAAAGACTTATCGCAGAAAAAACACCGTGCGGAACGGAATTTTCGCATTTGCCTACAGATTGTCAATGTACTGTTTGTAAATGGTTTGTTGACGGAAAAAGAGGCTGTCCGTGTAAAAAAGAAACTGATAAAAATCTGTAAACCGGTTACAGGTATTTTGTATGATAGTAAAGAATGGGGTGATAAGTAATGAATGTGAGTTTTCTGCCTGCCAAACAGGATATTTTGCCTAACAAAAAGCGTGTTGCGGCATACGCAAGGGTATCAAGCGGTAAGGACACAAGTTTGCATTCGCTTTCCGCTCAGATTGCCTTTTACAGCGGTCTGATACAACGGAATAATGAATGGGAATATGCGGGTGTTTATGCAGACGAAGCCATGACCGGTACAAAGGATAATCGCCGGGAATTTCAAAAAATGCTTAAAGATTGCAAACAAGGAAAAATAGACTTGATACTAACAAAATCCATAAGCCGATTTGCAAGAAATACGGTTACAACAGTTCAAACAATACGAACTTTAAAGGAGTATGGGGTTGATGTATGGTTTGAAAGAGAAAATATACATTCCATGAGTGGTGACGGCGAGTTTATGCTCACCATTCTTTCATCATTTGCACAAGAAGAGAGCTTGTCGGCAAGCAAAAATCAAAAGTGGAAAATTCGCAAGAATTTTACCGAGGGTATTCCTACACCGATACGAATTTATGGTTATAGGCAAAATGGCGATGATTTTGAGATTGTTCCGGAAGAGGCAGAAATTGTGCGTTATATTTTTAATTCCTACATTTCCGGTATGGGGCTTAATTTAATCGTAAAAGAACTGATTAAACGAAAAGTACCTACCAAAAACAATGGTGAATGGCGGGAGAATGTACTAAAAGGAATTCTTCAAAATGAAAAATATGTTGGGGATTTGCTATTGCAAAAAACTTTCGTTGTTGACCATATTTCAAAAAGAAAAGCTGTTAATAAAGGTGAATTGCCACAATATTATATTGAAAATAACCATACCGCCATTATCGACAGAGATACATTTCAAAAGGTGCAGGAAGAAATAAAGCGCAGAACCCAAAAATATACCCACAAATCTGCACCACAGCAGCCATACGAATTTACAAGTAACATTAAATGTGAACAATGCGGCAAAAATTATCGCAGAAAAGTTCTTTCAAGCGGAAAAGTAGTGTGGATTTGCAGCACCTTTAACAGACTGGGCAAAGCATATTGCCCGTCGCAGCAAATTCCGGAGAATATCTTAAAGCGTGTTATAGGTGATACGGAGTTTTGTGAAATTCGCATTCCGTGTCACAATACTATAAATATAGTCCAAAATGACGGAACAGTTATAACAAAGCACTGGGAAAATCCATCTCGCCGAGAGAGTTGGACCCCGCAAATGCGTGAAATGGCACGGGAAAGGAGTAAAAATGGCTAAGAAAATAACAACAATACCTGCGATAAAACCTATGTTTTCATCGCAAACCACGGTGGAAGGTCGGAAAAGACGGGTTGCTGCATATGCGCGAGTTTCAACGGATTCAGACGAGCAATTCACAAGCTTTGAGGCACAGGTTGACTACTATACCAGGTATATAGCAGAACATAGTGAATGGTTATTTGTTAAGGTTTATGCAGATGAAGGGATTTCCGGAACAAGCACCAAACACCGTGTTGGATTTAATGAAATGATTGAAGATGCCCTGGCAGGTAAAATAGACCTTATTGTAACAAAATCCATAAGCCGTTTTGCAAGGAATACAATTGATACATTAACAACCGTAAGACAGCTAAAAGAAAAAGGCATAGAAGTATTTTTTGAAAAAGAAAATATTTATACTCTCGATAGTAAGGGTGAATTGCTGATTACCATTATGTCATCTATTGCTCAGGAAGAAAGCCGAAGTATATCTGAAAATGTTACATGGGGACAAAGAAAACGATTTGCTGACGGTAAGGTGTCCTTACCCTATAAAAATTTTCTCGGTTACAAGCGAGGTAAAGACGGAAAACCTCAAATAGTT
>JAXEIW010000097.1:0-7507 GCA_034101885.1 Clostridia bacterium
CATACACAATCGGCAAAGACGGTGATATGAAATATTCAATAACGCTGTCGGAGGTGAAGTTAATCTGATGGGTGCGGTAATTGAAAGTGCCGTCAACTGGGCGGTTAAGATTGCAAACGATAATTCTCACGGCTATGACCAAAACAGCAGATGGGGTCCGAATTATGACTGTTCCTCACTTGTCATATCCGCATTTGAGCAAGCCGGGTGCAAGGTAAAGTCCGGTGGTGCTACATATACCGGAAATATGAAATCTGTGTTTTTAAGATATGGTTTTTCTGATGTTACAAGTAAGATAGCACTGTCAACGGGAATGGGATTGAAACGCGGTGATGTGCTTTTAAATACAAAGAGCCATACTGCACTTGTGGTTGAGGACGGCGGCAAAACAATAGTAAATGCATCAATAAACGAAAATGGCAAAACAACAGGCGGTAGGTCGGGAGATCAGACCGGCAGAGAAATATACACAAGAGGTTACTATAACTATCCATGGGATGTGGTGCTTAGGTATAACGAAAGTGCATCAAGTTCTGCATCGCAATCTTCATCTTCTTCAGATAAAGAGTATTCTCTGTCCGACAATTTCGGTACAGGTGGTAATACTGTAAGTGATAAATTTTCCGCAAATGCAAATGAAACATATAAGCTGATTGTCGGCGGTAACGACATTACTGCTTATGTTGGCAGTTTATCTTGGCAGAACTCTATTGATGAACTTGCAACAAAGATGAGTTTTGAGGTGGCAAAGTCAGACACGCACTATGTGAATACATACACTCCTCAGCTTGGTGATATTGTAAACCTTTGCACTAATATTGAGATTTTCCGAGGTATTGTAATTGCGGTCGATGATGGAGATTTATACAGAAACAAATATACGGTGTGCGATTTCGGTTGGTATTTGAATAAATCAAAGGAAACATATCAGTTTAACAATATGAATGCAAAGAAGGCGGTTATACGATTATGCTCTGATTTTAACATTCCGATTGATACCATACCGGAACTTAATACAAGCATAACGCAGATATACATCGACAAGTGTATATACGATATACTCTCCGACATTCTTGAAAAATGCGGCGGTGGTTACAATTTTGATATGACTCCGAACGGAATACGGATTTATAAATACGGTGTGATATATGCTTATCCGGAGTTTCGCATTACTCAAAATACACACCTTATTTATTCACCAACGCTCAAAGGTAGTGTTTCGCATACGCTTTCGATTGAGGATATGAAAAACAGTGTTAAGGTTATATCGGAGTCCGATAAGGTCTATACCGTCAAAGCTGTGGAAAAGGATACGGATAGCATATATAAATACGGGGTATTGCAGGAGGTTTTGAAAATTGATGAAAAAGATGGCGATGCCAATGCCTGCGCAAAGAACAAGCTGTCGGAAATGAATAAGGTCAAGGAAAGTTTTTCAATAGAAATTATTGAGGCGGTAAACAGCTACACTCGTGCCGGCTCAATGATTACAGTTGATAATGCAAATTATTTAATTGAAAGTACCGACCACAGTATTAAAAACGGAGTTCATTATGTGAAATTGGGGCTTAGAAAATTCGGATGATATGTCAATGGACAAAACGATGTTTTTGTGTTATGATAAATAAAAAGACAAATCGAAATTTGACGAGGTGTTATAAATGATTGATTACGGATTAAAAGATAGGGTGGCTATAATTACAGGAGCAAATAATCCATGGGGGATTGGAGCAACAACAGCCATTGCCTTTGCTCGCGAAGGTGCGAAAGTGGTTTTAGTATATAAGAAGGTAGATAGGCCATTTGATGCATCAAAAATGGATAGAAATGGCGTAGATAGATATTATGGAGCAAATGCAGGAAATGCAGACGCTGTAGAATCTAAACTCAAAGAAATGGGTGCAGATTACATTATTTTAGAAAGTGATATTTCTAATGAAGACGCTATAAAAGAAATCTATTGTACAGTTCTTGAAAAATATGGACGAGTTGATATTTTATTTAATAATGCGGCAACAGATGATGAAACGGGTTGTGATACTATAGAAACAATTACGCAGGATGTGATTGATAATACATTTGCAGTCAATGTTCGTGGAAGTATTTTGATGACAAGAGAATTTATTAAACATCATAGTGATTATGGAAGAATCATCAATATTTCTACAGATGCATCCCAAATCTTTGCTGGTCAAATTACTTATGGAGCAAGTAAAGCAACTTTAGAAGCTCTTACTCGTAGTATTGCCCTTGAGGTAGCACCGTATGGAATAACTGTGAATTGTGTTTCTCCTGGTCCAACTCAAACAGGATGGATAGATGATGAGTTTGAAAAAGTAGTCGTTCCCTTAATTCCAATGGGAAAATTAATTCAGCCAGAGGATATAGCAGAAACTGTTTTGTTCCTTGCAAGTGAGCAGGCAAGAATGATTACAGGACAAGTAATTAAAGTGTCTGGTGGAAAGGCTTTGTAAATTCCGGTTTGTAGAGCAAAACACACATTAAGACGAGCATTCGTGTTCGTCTTTTTCTATGCGCATTTTAGGAGGTGGCAGTATTGAACGGAATAACAGAGCTTGCAAAGCTCTTAAAGGAACGGGAAAACAGTGACGGGTACTCGCCTGTGTTCGGTACGGTCATTGAACTTCCCAACACAAAAATACGGATAAGTGACAAGGTAATACTTACCGACAGCCATATTACGCTGTGCATAAACCTAAAAGAACAAAATTCTGACGGTAAATACATCAATCTCGGCAAGACCGTTGTTTTGCTGCCATATGCAAACAGTCAGAAATTCATAGTGATTGGGGTGGTTCTCTGATGTTTCCGAATTCAACGGACATAATGATTTCTAATGAAAATAAAGCATCAAACGGAACAAAATCATACCTTTTTGATTTTGAAAACGGTGACTTTGTTGTGCGTGACGGAAAGCTGATTGAGTGCGACGGCATTGATGCAATAAAAGTATGGATTGAAAAGATACTCCGCACCGAAAACGGTAGATACTCAATCTATGCTGACACCGAGTACGGCTGTCACTTGGAGGATTTGATTATAGGCAACAGTTATACTGTGGAGTTTATTGAGGCTGAACTAAAGCGAGAAATTGAGGACGCTCTAAAGCAAAATCCGCAGATTAAGTCGGTCACAAACTTTAAGATTACACGAAATACTAACGCAATTACGGTAACGCTGGAGGTGGTGTTAAATGACGAAGAACGAAATACTGTCACGGTCACTGTCTGATATTTCCGATGAGTTCGACAAAGGTGTCGGCTCATTTTTTTATGATGTTACAAATGCAGTATTTCATTGGATAAGTGACCATGATGCTTTGTTAAGTAATGTTCACAAGGTATTGAAAGCAGACGGATTTCTGTAAAATGAAAATGTACGATTTCCGTCATTTGCCAAGCTTACAAAAGCAAGGGCGGTATTTGCCTTATCGGTAAACAGCACATTATCCAACCCGATATTAAATCCGGCAAGCTCTTTTACAATTTTATATCCGAACGGGTCATCACCAAGTTGTGTTATCAGCTGCGTCTTGCCGCCCAGCTTTGCAAACGCACCTAACACATTTGCGGGAGCACCGCCCAACTTCTGAGAAAATGATTTCACATTTCCAAAATCACAGCCTGTTTCGCTTGGTATAAAATCAATAAGTGCTTCTCCGATTGCAAATAATGTATTTTTCATTGTGAAACACTCCTTTTTAAGCATTCGGATTTATTATAAATTTACCCTTGCCTCTAAGTTCCTTATTGCCCAAAATACCGGGCAGCTCCTCAATATTTGCAGTCTTGTATATCATAGACTTGACATCAATTCTTTTTGAGTTAATCATATCAATCGCTCTTTGCTGAGTATATGGATTTATATATGATGCTTTTATTTCTATTTCCTTTTTGAATATTTCAAATGGCTTTATATCTATCGTGTCATCAGGAGCGGTTAGTCCGAAGAACATAACTATTGACTTTTTCCCGGCAAGCACTATTGCCTGTTTCATAGTCTGCGGACGACCGACACATTCGATTACCTTTGTTACTCGGGTAATATTATTTTCTTTTAAGACCTTTTGAGAATCCTCGCTTAACGGATCTATACATATATCTGCACCCAATTTTTTGGCAAGCTCTCTCTTATCCTTATTTGGTTCAAGTGCAATCAGCCTTGCTGCACCGCCGATTTTAGCAAGCTGAAGCATTATAAGTCCTATCATTCCGCAGCCGATTACAGCTACCGTATCATCCGTCTTTATATCGCACAAATCAATGCCGTGCATACAGCATGAAACAGGCTCTGTCATTGCCGCCTCCTCAAACGAGGTGGTATCGGCAATTTTGTATATCTGACTTTGAGGTACAGCACAGTACTGTTCAAATCCTCCGTTTACAGTCGTTCCTATACCAATCATATTTTCACAGAAGTGTCCTATTGCACTTTTGCAATAATAACACTCGCCACACAGCTTGTTGGGATCAACGCAAACTCTGTCGCCTACCGCTATATCTCTTACATTTTCTCCCACCTCTGTTACAACTCCGGCAAATTCGTGTCCCAAAACAGTTCCCAACGGTGTTGGCGCAGCACCCTCGTCACCCTCATAAATATGTACGTCCGTTCCGCAGATACCGCAAGCCATAACCTTGACGATAACCTCACCGTCCTTTGCCTTAGGCATATTGATATCCTCTACTTTTAAATTGTGTTTTCCGTAAAAAACAGCTGCTTTCATCGTTGTTATACTCCTTGTGTTCTTAGATTTTATATTGTATGTTTTTTCTGTTCTTGTAATAATAGCAGTGCACAAATCCGTATTTTTTCAGAAGCTCCAATGCTTCTCCAAAACCGTTTCCCACATTTTGTGACATATGCGTATCCGAACCGAGCGTAATAAGGTAACCGCCCATGTCTTTAAATTTTTTTATTATCCATTCATCGGGCATAAGAAATCCGTTTCCGATTCCCGACGTATTGATTTCCATAGCAATCGCATTTTTGATTATGTATTTAAGAATAGCAATAATCTTTTCTTCGTATCGTTGGCTTGAAACATTCCTTTTGTACTTCCCGTTTATGTATCTGAGCGGGCAGGTTAAATGTGCCAATACATCATACAACCCCTGTTTCAGCATCGCCAGAACATCATCAAAGTATATGTTTAGATATTCATCTATTTCATCATCTGTAATTTGAGAAAAGTCAATGCATGAATACGGAATATCAATATCCTTGTATCTGACTGCATGAACCGAACCTATAATCACATCAAAATCACTTTGTTTTGAAATTTCATCTGCATATTTTTCATTCCAAAGTCCTTCTCCGATTTCCACCCCCTTTAAAATCATAGGTCTGCCGTTAAACTCCTTCGCAGTCTGCTCCGTTTCCGCAACGGAATTTTTTATACATCCGCGCATATCCCTATCAATAAAATACTGTATATCACAATGATCCGTAACGGCAATAGACGATATGCCTTTTTTCTGTGCTGATTGGGCTGTTTCCAATATGATTGCCTCACTGTCATGGGAATTTCGTGAGTGAGTATGCATATCACATAGGTATCCTTCGTTAATTTCAGTCTTGACTATTCCGTTTGTTTCCACAATATCCGGAGCAAAATGTCTGCAAACATAGCTATAGCTTTCGTAATCGTTGATAATCCATATTCCGAGCTTAGCATATTTTTTTACCGTATCGCACAGCTCCTCATCCGCAAACGGAACACGCACCCATGAAGTCATAGGTGATTTATATGGCAGCCAAACCATAAGCCTCTCGCCGAATACCGACAGTCTGTTCAACACTGCATCATCTACCGCACCGTCATAGTGCAGCTCACTTTTCGGAAACTTCTCGGCATAGAATTCTATCATTGCGGGATTTGCTGATGTAATGCCGATTATATCCTCGTATTCTTTTATTAAGCCGTAAAGATTCTCCACAGCACTTTTAGGAAATGATTCGATTTTATTATCAAGCTTTATTTTTATATTATTCTCCTTCGCCATGCTTAATACCTGTTCCAGTAGAGGAAGTTTTTCACCTTTAAACCTCGGCGAAAAGGCTACTCCGAAGTCAAACTCCAACGCCTTATCATATGTAATGTCGGATATACTTATCTCTTGCTCGACCGGCGTGCCGTCATTGTTTCTCGCTGTTCTGTTTATGGTTTTGTCATGTAATACGACAATTTTGTTATCGGATGTATAATTGGGATCCAACTCAATAAAGCCGTATCCCTGAAGTACAGCCGCCTCGAATGCTGACATGGTATTTTCGGGATATTCGGAATCCACTCCTTTATGTGCCTGAAGTATCGTTTTTTTACGCATCTGTCGTTCCTCCTCATTATTGGCATTCATACAATCCTATGTACCCTCTATTGTATTGATAAATAATTATGTTAGTTTTATGAATTATATTGACTTTATATTTATCATGTGCTATAATAACACAAAATGATTGTTTTGTCAATTTTCGCCGCATAAAATGATAAAACAATCAAAATATTGAAATTTTTTTAGTAAAAAGAGTGATTAAATGAACACAGAAAGAGAAAAACTTATATTAAAAAAAATACTTAAAGATAAGAAGGTTACCGTTAAAGAACTCGCTGAATATTTGTATGTCAGCGAGCCCTCTGTTCGCCGAGATCTTGCAAGTCTTGAAAAACAGAATTTAATAAAAAGGATTCACGGAGGTGCAATAATAGAAAATCACAGCGCCTCCTATTTAAAAATACCCTTTGCAATCAGAGAAATGGAAGATTTTGACGCAAAATGCATTATTGCACAAAAGGCGTCGGAATTGATTAAGGACGGAGATGTTATCATGCTTGACGCATCATCAAGCGCATATGCCATTATTCCTTATCTTACCGAAAGGAACAATATAACAGTAATTACCTGCGGCGTTAAGGCTTTGATTCAACTCGGCGAGTACGGAATAACCGCATGTTCAACAGGAGGGCGGTTGCTTCCAAGCTGTATGTCATTGGTTGACAGTGATGCTATGCGGACAATATCGGAATACAATGCGGATATTGTCTTTTTCTCATGCAGAGGGGTTTCGCCGAACGGTAATATAACCGATTTCTCAATAGAAGAAAACCTTATTCGAAGAGAAATGATTAAACATTCAAAAAAATCTGTATTGCTTTGCGCAAGTGAAAAATTAAACAAAACATATATGCATAATCTTTGCAGCATCAACGACATTGACCTTATTATTTCAGAGGTGGATTTTCCTGAAACAATACTGTCAGACTGTGAAAAAGTCAAGTAAAATGTACAACTTTTCGCCAGAAAGTGAATAAGTCACTGGGTGATGGATTTCCTGTGTGACAAGCGGTTCAACTCCTCCGGCAACAAGCTACGGTGACATTGTAATTAAGACGTTTTGAGGTGAGATATGGCAACTGTAAACTTTACTTATGATTATCCCTATGCCGGATACGGCGAGGACGGCAGATTTCAGAATAAATGGTCTG
>JAXEIW010000098.1:0-3240 GCA_034101885.1 Clostridia bacterium
GTCAAGACTTTTTTTAATTTTTTTAATTTTTTTCAGCAGTCCATTCTGCTTTTGAGCGACAACTTTTATATCATATCACAGTTATAGCCGAAAGTCAATCATTTTATTTTCTTTTTTGTTATATTTTCTGTATATTTGTCATTTTGCCAAATAAAAAAGTCATAGATTTAAACTATGTTGGTGCAATTAACATAATATTAATATATAATTAACAAATTATACCAAAAATATTTATTTTTTATTTGTTGACATTCGGTATGCTATAAACTATAATAATACTGTAATATAATGTTCACTGAATAAATGCGATTTTCAATCGCATTTAGGACTATTGTCAAAATTTTTCGTGTAAAATCAAAGATTTTACACAGTTCGCATTGATAAAATCTGCTGAAATAAATATAAAATTATTGAAGATATGTGTCATAAAACTATACGTTACCATTAATTAAAATTTAAATATAAAAAAGCAATTCACATATTCTAAATATAATACATCTCGTCGAAAGACGGAAAACGGAGGATTGTTATGCAAAGCTTTTTATACAAAATTAATCAGTTTATGAGCGGACGCAACGGCATTGACGGTTTTGGTATATTTCTGTTAATATTAAGCTTTATTACAAAAAATATTGCCTATTTCACCCAAAATTATCTGATAAATATTCTTACTATAGTTATAGTAGTATTTCTGATATACAGAATATTTTCAACCAATCTTCCTCAGCGTCAAAAGGAAAACGATTTCTTTATGAAAATTTTCAGGAATGTATATTCATGGTTTTCATCAAAGTCAACTCTTGCAAAAGAAAGAGCGAAGGTAAGAGAAACACACAAAATTTACGTTTGTCCAAAATGCAAAAGATTTTTGAAAGTACCACGTCACAAAGGTAAAATTGAAATCAGCTGTCCCTGTTCATATAAATTTCATAAACGAACATGATTATTATATAATGACTGCCGAACAATTATGAAACGCAGCCGCATAGCGGCATACAAGCGTTTCAAAATTGTTTAGGTGCAAGGGTTTTGTGTGTTTTTGCAAAAAAACCTTGCACCGTTAATAAATATTTTGCTTCCAAAATATTTATTAACGGTCATTAAATAAAATTGCTTACAACTACTAAATTGTTTAGACTTTCATATAAGTGGCAGACAGAGAACTTCTATACTCCGTCTGCCATTGTTTTGTGCATATGTTTCATAATTGCTCAGCAGTCATCATAATAATACATATTATAATTTAAAGCCTTTTAAAAATTCTTTTGTTTCCTTTTCTATTCTGTAGCTTTCCACTGCTTTTTGTATTATTTTATTATTTACCCACTTGTCAAATTTATGTTCTGTAATATAAGGAAGCGTTTCGTTGTATTGTTTGGCAAGCGCTGTGGCAAAATACCATGCGATCATCATGTTTATATAATATTCGTCAGACCTTACTTCACTGACAATTTTATTATACTCAGATTCAAAATCTTCATCCAAAAACAAATTCATTAGCAATCCTATAGAATATCTTACTGTATAGGTTGCATCCGAACTAATCCATTTTCTTATATAAGTAAGCAGCTGTTCTTTATTTTTCTTAAATATTTTCGGCGAAAACGAATCGCAGGTTGCCCAATTGTCTATATAAGGCAGAAATTTTTCAGTTTCGTCTATTGCCTTTTCAAAGTCCTTTATTTGTTCTATCAAAAAAGCGTGCAGGTTATTTTCCTCATAATACTTGTGAGGCAATTGCGTCAGGAATTCCTCATACTCCCCACTTTTAAAATAATTTCTTGCAAATTTTCTCAATTCGGGAATTCTTACACCTATTATTAAGTTTTTGTCTACAGTCGGTATAAGCTTTGCATGAAATTCCCGGTACTTTTCATCACCCAGTTTAAATAATTCCTCACGCACATTCACAGTTCATACGCCCTTTCTTTTTTTATTATTTTACCACATTTAACTGTAAATGTACAGAAGATTATTTCAATTATTCAAAATAAATTTGTCCAATCATCAATTATAATAAATTAACATTTCAAAATAATATAATTAATACCATAATATCAACATAAATACAATTTTGATATCATATAATATATTACTAATTACTTTTACAAACGGATAGGTGATTTATATGGGATATGATTATAACATGATGCTGAAGGATTGCGATTCTTTAGTCAAAAAATTTTGTTTTGCCGATATGTTCTGCATCGGAGAAAGTGTAATGGAAAAGAAGATAATGTGTATAAAAATGGGAAACGGTGAAAAAAAACTGTTTATAAACGGTGCACATCACGGTCTTGAATATCTGACATCGGCATTTATTTTAAAATTTTTAAATGATTACGCAAAAGCATACATCAACAAAAACGAATTTTTTGACCATGATGTTACACAACTGTATAATAAAGTTACAATTTTTGCCGTGCCTATGGTAAATCCCGACGGAGTTGATATAGCAGTAAACGGGATTGACATAACTAATCCTTATCACAGAAAATTAATCAGTATGGTAGGTATACATAGTTTTAATAAGGTATGGCAGGCAAATGTTAACGGAGTGGATATTAATCACAACTACGATGCCGGCTGGAAGGTCGTTAAAGAATATCCGTCACCTACCGGTTATGCCGGACCTTATTCGGAAAGCGAACCCGAAACCAAAGCCGTAGTAGAGTTTGTAAAAAAAGAAAAGTTTGATATGCTTATAGCCTTTCACAGTCAAGGAGGAGAAATATACTATGACTTTGACGGAAGAATGTCAAAGGATTCCATGAGAATTGCAAACTGTATGTCAAATGTAAGCGGATACAAGGCAACAGTTGCAGAGGGTACTGCCGCATACGGAGGATGCAAGGATTGGTTTATAAAAGAATTCGGGAAAGCAGGATTTACGGTGGAAATCGGTCATGGAAAAAACCCTTTGCCGGATGATATGCTAAAAAAAATATATGAAGAAAACTCAAAAATTGTTTTGTGTGCAATGGAGCAAATGTAAAAATTATACTTGCATTAAATATAAAACAAACTCCGCTTATTTTCGGCGGAGTTTATTTTAATGACTGCATGAATAAATATTTTGCTACCAAAATATTTATTTCAGCAGACTTTATCAATGCGAACTGTGTAAAATCTTTGATTTTACACGAAAAATTTTGACAATAGTCATAATTTTTCTAAATGCGATTGAAAATCGCATTTCTTCAGTGAGCATTATTTTATAAAAATCTTAAAAATGCAATT
>JAXEIW010000099.1:0-8417 GCA_034101885.1 Clostridia bacterium
TATGTGATATTTATATTAATGAGTACACTTTCCCTGTAGACAGCGGGAAAGTGCTGAAGAATATACATATTGTAGGTTCGTGTGCCGATTATACAGGTGTAGTAGTAAAACCTGACGGAACTGTAGATTATTCTAAGGCAACGGACGCATCGAATATAGAGTGGAGCGATGGTATGTACGGTTCAATGGTATATGCTATGACTGCGGTCACAAAGGACAGTGATTTAAGAACCGTTCTTTCGGAAAAACTCGATGCTATTGAGGGTAAAGAAATAACAGAATCCGACATTAATTATATAACTGCCATACTCAATCAGGCAAAGACATTGAACGTAGACTTGGGTGAAACAGGAACAAGGGCACAAGCTGCAGTAGATGCCTATGCCGATGTGATTGACAGCAAGGTTACATTATATGAAAAGGTTGATATAGCTCCGTATGCGAATCAGGCAGCATATGCCAAGGTGGGTGATGCAGCATATGAAAAACAGCCGACAATAGGCAAAGCATATATGCAAAATACTCTTGTGAAAAATGAAGATGGCAGTTATCCGTATGCGTATATTGATACAGGCATATCTGTTGATCATTTTAAATATTTCGGCAATAATAACGGCGTGGATTCTTACTGGAACAACTGGACCAAGTTTCATAGTGCTGACGGAAACACTATTTATCCGACGTGGGGAACATGGGAAACCGGAAAGACAACGAATACAATGACGTTCTTTGATATACCTTATCTGATGAATGTTAAAACAAATGCATACACAAATATTGACACCGGTGCGGAAGATACAAAGATGAAAGGTGTTGATGTCAATATTAATGACGGGTACTACAATGAACTGAAAATACTTTCAACCGCTTCAAATCCGGTGCTGCAGAAAGATAAAAGATACAGCCGGTGGAACAACATGTCTAAGCTTGCGTTGAAACTGGATTATGCTGACGGATCGTATGATGTTGTTGACTATATGGTAAACGAGAAAGCAGCAGAGCATTCTCTGGCTTCAAATTCAAGAATAATAGAAAACATCAAAACAAACAATAACAACGACAGAACCGCTGACGAAACAGCTGTCCGTATAGATCCGAAAACACCTAAAGTTACCTCTTATGATAAAAACGGGACACCTACGGTTAAGAAGGAAGCTGCTGAACTTACTCAGGAAGATTGGTGGAACGGATTTGCTGCATGGACAATTTCGCTGCAAAAACTAACAGAAGACTGGGAAAGTACAACGTGTTTCACAGATAATTTCAAGAATTATAATACCAACAAAGCTATTATGGCAACTATGAACGCTCTCTCGGAACAACAAAAAAATGATTGGATAGATGGAACAACACCGAGATATTCATTTTTGAACTCCGCCGGATCAATGGCAGGCATTAATGTATTTACAGTACCGGTTGACAGCTCAAAGGTTCTTGTTAATGTACATTTTGTAGGTTCGCTTGCGGACAAAGACGGTGTAAGGGTTGACGAACATGGCAATGTAATATATTCAAGCAGCAATGAAATTGCAAACGGCTGCGGTGCATACAACAACTCAATTTGGGCAATGACGGCTGTTACAAACAAAAAGAATGTTAAGTCAGGATTTAAAGCAGCTCTCGCTGCTGCAGAAAGTGCGCAAGAAGTTACCTGCGAAATGGTAGCAAGCTTAAAGGGTGCATATGCGCAAATGGTTGAAAACAATTATATAATTGACGATGATTTGCTTAGCTCGTATAACCAAATTGTAAGCGGTTTTGGTGGCACCTTGAAGAGTGATATGCTTCAAGCGACTGACGGAAATGCATTTATTGATATATTTGATCAGTATGTTCGGTTGGGTTATACGGCGGATGCGGAAATAATGACGAAAAAAAGTGATTTCTTCTCAAATATGCCTGCATATCTTTATAATGTTACGGTAAGCGCAAATGCTGTATCCGCGAAATTTAAAGCATTTGATGAAAAGACAAACGGCGTTCTTGTTGCGGCAGCTTACGACGTAAACGGAAATATGATTGAATGTAAAGTGGAAAGCGACGTTGAAACCGGAAACACAGCTTACACACTTTGTTTTGACACTGATATAACAGGTAAAACAATTAAATTGTTTGCGCTCAGCGACTTTGCAAAAATTGAGCCGCTCGCACTCAAATTTGTCAGATAAATAAATTTTATTATGCGATATATAAAAAGGGGTGTTTGCAGTGTGTGCACCCCTTTTATATAAACATTCTGAAAGGATCTGATTTGGTACATGAACAAAGAAGTATTTGATTTGTGGACTCATGTGACAGGGGAATGTATGCGTATGCCTACAATAACAGCATATACTCCGGCGGAAAAGAAATCGGACGGCGCCGTTGTGATACTGCCCGGCGGCGGATACGGAGGTCATTCGCCGAGTGAGGGTGAAGCGTATGCAAAATTTCTTAATGATTACGGAATTACGGCGTTTGTATGCAGCTACCGTGTAGCGCCGCACAGATTCCCGGCGGAGCTGTCGGACGCAAGGCGTGCTATGCGGTTTGTCAGATATAATTCGGGAAAATACGGTCTGGACAAAAATAAAATATATATTATGGGTTCATCGGCAGGGGGACATCTTGCAGCGCTTTTGAGCACATATTTTAATGATATGGAAATTGATGAGCCGGATGAAATTGATGAAGAGAATTTCAGACCCGACGGACAGATTTTATGTTATCCGGTTATCGCACTTTTGGGCAGCGGAATAACGCATTTCGGCTCGGGAAAGGCGCTTCTCGGCGATAAGCTTGCGGAAATGGGAGAAGCACTCAGTCCGAATTTGATAGCGAACAGCTCAACTCCGCAGGCATTTATTTGGCATACATTTGAGGACTCGTGCGTGAATGTTATAAATTCATTGGTATATGCAGAAAGAATGAAAAAAATAAATGTTCCCGTCGAGTTGCATATTTTTCCAAAAGGAGAACACGGTTTGGGGTTGGCTGAGGACATTCCTCATGTGGCGCAGTGGAAACAGTTGCTGTTAAACTGGCTTGAATATAATAATTTTTTTTATTGAAAATATTATGAAAAAGCATATGCAAAAGCAAATGAAAATGCAATAGTAAAAGGCGAAAAATATCGTTTTACGGTTTTAACCGATCGTCTGATACGCCTTGAATATACACAAGTCTTTTATGTGCTTTTCTTTGAAAATAATCATAAATATATTATACGAGGAGGTGTTTGAAATGTGATTTATTGTACAGCCGAAAAGATATACAGAAAGAAAATACAAACCAAAAAATTATAATTCAGAGGAGTTTTAGTTATGAAAAAAATTACTTTTATTGGAGCGGGAAGTCTTCAATTCACATCAAAGACTATTATGGATATGCTTACATTCCCGGCTTTCGAAGAATGTGAATTTGCACTTATGGATGTAAATGAAAGGAAACTTAAGGATATAACAGAATGTGTTGAGAAGATTATTGCAGAACGTAACAAGCCAAAATGCAAAGTTACTACGACTATGGATAGAGCGGAAGCATTAAAAGGTGCAGATGGTGTTTTATGCACGATTTTTAACGGAGACATAGATATTTGGCAGTATGATATAATAATTCCCAAAAAATACGGTGTTGATATTAATATAGGTGATACGAGAAGTATATCGGGGATTTTCAGGGCATTAAGAAATATTCCGGTTATGCTTGATATATGTGCAGATATTGAAAAGTATTGTCCTAATGCAGTTTTCTTGAATTACACGAACCCGATGTCGATGCTTTGCGGAGCTATGCAGAGACATGCAAATGTAGAGGTAACAGGTCTTTGCCACAGTGTGCAGGATACAATAAAGCTGTTGGCCGGCTGGCTAAACATTCCGAGGGAAGAAGTCGTGTATAAGTGTTTCGGTGTAAATCACCAGGCTTTCTATACGGAATTACAGCATAACGGCGAGGATTTGTACCCGAAATTGCGCAAGCTTTTAGAGAATCCCGAATACTTAAATCAAGAGCAGGTTAGAAATGAAATGTTCTTGAAATTGGGATATTATACTACTGAATCAAGCGGGCACAACTCGGAGTATAATCAGTGGTTCAGAAAAAGACCGGATTTACTTGAAAAATATTGTACTCACGGAACAGGCTGGAATCCGGGAGTATATGCCTATTCGCTTGATTTGAGAAAAGAAAGAGCAAAACACCCTGATAAAGGTTATAAGGATTTTATAGCCAAGCCGGTTCCGCAAGAAAAATCCGGAGAGTATGCACCATGCATATTTAATGCAAGATTTGGCGACGGAAAACCGTTTGTATTTAATGGCAATGTCTTAAATCGCGGATCTATTCCAAATCTTCCGGATGACGCATGCGTCGAGGTCCCGGTTGTTGCTGATAAAATGGGCCTTAAAACTACGATTGCCGGACCACTTCCGGATCATGTTGCAATTCTTGTTAACACGACGGCACGTATGGAAACTTTGGCGGCAGAAGCTGCTGTTAAAAAGAGCAAGGAAATGGTTTACCATGCTGTATATATGGATCCGCTTACATCGGCAGTTTGCTCTTTGGATGAAATTAAAAATATGTGTGATGAATTGTTCGAAATCAACAAGGATTTTCTTGGAGACTATAAATAATTAATGTGTAAAAACAGAACCGCAATTTTGTATCAAAACTAGGGTTCTCATTTGTGATGAGGAGTCTATAATCAATATATAATTAAGACAATAATGACCGGAGTGAGTGAAAATTAAAATAGAAAAACACAAGGATAAAATAATTAGAATTTATAATACAATAACCCAAAAGCCGAATTTGTCAAAAAAAGTCGATTGACAAATTCGGCTTTTATATATTTTGGTGCGAATTTTGTTCTTTTTCTAAATAAATACTCCAAAATCAAAATATTATGTTGTTTTTCAACGAAAAGCAACAAATCAAAAGCGTTTAAAACAGCAATCAAATTTTTATTACAAATTTTTTTTTAATCTGTTGTGCAAAAAATCTGTTATTAAGATTTTTAATGCACATTTTTATCCGTATATATCAGTTTCTTGGGCATTTCCGCCCATAAGATACCCATAAAACCATATTCATTTAAAAACTTTAAACAGATTTATGGAGGAAATGAATATGGAAACAAAAAAGTTGAAAATTTTTAAAAATATTTTTTCAAACTTATCAGTTTTTGATAAGTTTGAATGCTATACTCCGGCCGAAAGGAGGGGCATGGCATGAAAGACAAGTTATGTGTATTTGAACGCCGAACTAAAATGCTGATATATATTACAACAGTAAAATATGCTACACGATTAGAGCTTGCAGAAGAATTTAATGTTTCACTTGCAACCATTAATCGTGACGTGGTCTTTCTCAGTACTCCGATATGTGGATTTGGAATACTGAAGAAGCTATTGCGTTTGAGAATGCCGTAAACGCGGCAATTATAATGCTTGAAAATAATACTTCTCTTGAAAAAGAGGACATCATATCCCGTGCTTGGCAGTACATCACAGATTGGTGTTTAATAAATGATAAGGCGTTTGGTGATGATGCGAACCTGAGGTTTGGTATAAAGGAAGGAGCATCACGATACTATGTTGCAAAGGCTCCATTGTATGATGCCTTAAAGAAGTGCGGATACCCTGTTGAAAAATGTATGACAGGATTCTTTGAACGAGGATATATGCAACGTTGGAATGGAAAAAGACAGAAACAAAAGAAAAACGCAGGCGTGCAGACTTGGTATTATGTTATAGATATTCCAACCGGTGATGATGAAAATGAAGTGATTCCACTTTCATAAACGGTAAAATAAACCGTAGATATTTTGAACATGGTAACACGAAAATACGGGTAATACCGTGTACATACACCTATATATAGATAAAAAAATAAAAATTAAGTACGTGGAATTTACCTCACATACGCGAGGTGTGTAAAATCGTATTATTATATTACCAATATAATATATATAGTATTTATCTATGGTTTTCGATAACGAAAACGGTAATATGAATGGTAACATGAATATTACCGTTATATAAGGAGAAATAAAACCATGCTTGAAAAAAACATAACGAACAAGATATTAAAATACTTAAAAACACTTGATAAATGCTATTCGTTTAAGGAACATGGCGGTAGTTACGGAAGTGCCGGGATTCCAGACATTATCTGTTGCTACAGAGGACGGTTCGTGGCATTTGAAGTGAAGAACGAAAAAGGAAAGACCACAGCTCTGCAGGATGTAAATCTTAGAAACATAAAAAGGGCAGATGGAATTGCCGTTGTGGTTCGGAGCCTTGAAGAGGTCAAGACTGTGATTGAAAGTTTGGAGGTGGCTTGATGGATAGTGCATACAGGAGGTTAGCCGCTGCCATAATCATGCAGGCTGTAAGGGACTACAGAGTAGCACGAAGTAATGGTGCTAAGTCACACATAATCAGGTTCTTCCGGTCGAAATGGTTCGGTGTGCTTACTGACCTTGACGGAGAAATGCTGATTGAAAGATTAAAAAACGAAGGAGGACAAACCAATGACGGCTAAGGAATATTTGGGACAAGCATACAGGGTGGATTTAAGAATCAGATGTAAGATGGAACAGGTACAGTCTTTGAGGGAGCTGGCAGTTAAAGCAAGTTCCACGCTTTCGGATATGCCAAAGGGTAGTGGCTATACATCAAAGGCGGATATTGTTGCAAAGATTGTTGATTACGAAAATGAAATTAACAAAGAAATAAAAAAACTTGTAAAGCTGAAAGAGGATGTAACTGATGCGATTAACAGTATCCCCAATGCCGAACAAAGAACCCTATTGGAACTTCGGTATTTAATGTTTAACAAGTGGGAGGAGATAGCAATTGCAATGGGGTATGGAATAGATAATGTTTATAAGATACATAAACGAGCATTAAAAAATATTTCTAAAATTAAAAGTTTACAGTAAAATCCATTGTATTACAGACGAACAATGTCATTTGTAAAAAGTATGAAGATACGAGGCATCATTTCAGAAAAAGAGTACGATAAAATTGATACAATAATGACAAAAAAATATGGCATATCTTCGGTTAGTATATTTCGCTAAAAAGCTTGATATTATGCGGTATCAGAGGTAATATGGCATCTGAAAGGAGAGTTGTATATGGAAAAAACCGTAACAAAAATCAAGAAAAGTATGCCGGATAAAATTACCTTTACAAGGGTAGCCGCATATGCAAGAGTATCAAGCGGAAAGGATGCAATGCTGCATTCGCTTTCGGCGCAGGTAAGCCATTACAGTAATATGATACAGCATCACAAAGGCTGGTTATATGTTGGTGTTTATGCAGATGAGGCGTTGACAGGAACAAAGGACACAAGAGAAAATTTTCAAAGACTTCTTGCTGATTGCAGGGACGGGAAGATAGACCTTGTAATCACAAAGTCAATATCAAGATTTGCACGAAATACCGTAACTCTTTTAGAAACCATAAGAGAGCTTAAAAGCTTAGGGATTGATGTATATTTTGAGGAACAGAACATTCACTCAATAAGCAACGATGGTGAACTTATGCTTACCATTCTTGCTTCGTATGCTCAGGAGGAAAGCTTATCGGTTTCCGAAAATTGCAAATGGAAAATACGAAAAAACTTTGAAAAGGGAATAGCAAATACTTTTTCGCTTTACGGCTATGAAAAGGTCAACGGTAAAATTAAAATAAAAGAAGAAGAGGCGGAAATTGTAAGAGAAATATTCGGTATGTATCTTTCGGGTATGGGTGCTACAAAAATAGCAAAGTATTTAAAACAGCAAAACAAGTCGTCTCCAAAGGGGGCAACTTGGACTTCAACAACTGTTAAGGGGACTTTGAAGAATGAAAAATATATCGGGGATATGCTTTTGCAAAAATATTATACAAAAGACCATTTATCCAAAAAATTAATACGGAATAACGGTGTGCTTCCAAAATACTATGCAGAAGAAACGCATCCCGCCATAATATCAAAAGAGGATTTTGATGAAGTTCAAAGGATATTTTCCGAAAGAGATACAGGTTCGGGGACAGTAAGGTATGATTACGATTTCAAGGGCATGGTTTTCTGCGGCTGCTGCGGCTGGCGGTACAGAAGGAAGAAAAACCATAAAAAATATGTATGGAAATGCGGTGCTTACAGCATAAACGGGCCCGAAACCTGCCAATCAAAGCAGATGCCCGACAGTATTCTTCATGAACTTGCTGAAGGATTTGATAAACCGATTAAGCAAATTATAGTTATGACTGAAAATAATGTTAAATTCATATTTGATGATGATACCGAAATCATAAAGCATTGGATTCAGCCTTCCCGTGCCGATAGCTGGAATGATGAAATGAAGGAAAAGGCAAGACAAAAAACTATGGAGAGGAATTTTAATAATGCCAAAGGTAACAAAAATTGATGCAACAATAAAT
>JAXEIW010000100.1:0-2937 GCA_034101885.1 Clostridia bacterium
AAACAGACTACCGATACCGATTACACAAGGAGATTTGCAAGAACGGCCGCAGAAGCTCCGCAGGTTAGTGATGAACAGGCGGCGAACATAATGAACGCCGTAAAGGAAGGAGCTTTTTCATACAATCAGATAACAGACGCAAAAGCTATGCAAAAAGCCAAGGACGATTTTAACGAAAACGGATATGAGGGAGCAATTGAAGCATGGAAGTCAAAGATTGGATCGGGAAATGCATTAAACAAGTTTGACATTGCGTTCGGTGAATATTTGATGACCGAAGCTGCTGCAAGAAACGATTCGGAAACTTTTGAAAGAGTTACGGCAGAGCTTGCGGCAGAGGGAACGAGAAACGCACAGAACACACAGGCTTTCAGACTCCTTAAAAAACTGGGCGGAGCGGGACAACTGATATATGTAAACAGAGCGGTTGAAAATATACAGAACGATTTGAAGAAACGATACGGAAAGAAAGCTCCGAATATTGAAGTTTCTTCAGAGTTAAAGAGTGAGCTTGCAAGGGCAAAGTCACAGGAGGCTATTGACGCCGCCACCGAAAAGATTATAAAAAGTGTTGCTGAACAAATGCCCTCAACGTTTGAGGAAAAATGGAACGCATGGCGGTATCTTGCAATGCTCGGAAATCCAAGAACGCATATAAGAAATATTGTGGGAAACGGTGTTTTTGCCCCGGCAGTTGCAACCAAAAATATTATAGCCACAGTTCTTGAAAGCGGAGTTGATACCGCTTCAAAGATTACAAGAGGAAAGGGTATTGAAAGAAGCAAAAGAAGATTTATACCTAAAAAATACAAGGATTTTGCCCAAACAGACTATAATATGATGGAGGACATTATCAAAAACGGTGGTAAAAGAGAGATTTCAAGTCTGATAAATGACCGGCGAAAAATTCTTCCGGGTCCCATTGACAAGCTGAGAGTTTTCAATGAAAATATGCTTGAGTCGGAGGACGGATTTTTCCTTAAAAGATATTACAAGTATGCCCTTGCTTCATATCTTGCGGCAAATAAGGCGGACATTGACACTCTTAACACCCAAAACAAAGAAGGGTATAAATTGCTTGAAAAGGCGAGAAATTATGCAATTAAGGAAGCGCAAAAGGCAACCTACCGTGACGCTTCAAGCTTTGCAACGGCATTAAACAATTTTTCGAGAACAAACAGAGCTACAAACTTTATTACCGAATCAATACTGCCCTTTAAGAAAACACCGGCAAATATCTTAAAAAGAGGCATTGAATATAGTCCTTTAGGCTTGATTGATACCGTTACAAGAGGTACATACAAGCTTGCAAAAAAACAATATACCGCAAGCGAATTTATAGACGGTTTATCCTCAGGTCTTACAGGAACGGGTATTGTTGCACTCGGCTTATGGATGGCTTCACTGGGATTGCTGCGAGGTTCGTCAAAGGACGATAAAGAGGAATTTGAAGAAATGGAAGGCGCTCAAACCTATGCTGTTTACTCCGGTAATAAGTCATATACAATTGACTGGGCAGCACCAACTTGTATTCCGCTGTTTGTGGGAGCAGAGCTTTACAGACTTACGGAAAATGATGAAAAACTTAATGTTTCAACCGTTATAGATTCTCTTGCAACTTTGTCAGAACCGATATTTGAAATGTCAATGCTTGACGGATTGAACAGCGTATTTGAAGCTCCCTCAAAAAATCCCGATGATAAGGCAATTGTCGCAATAGTAAGGGAAATGATTACAAGCTATTTGGGGCAGGCTGTTCCGACCATTTTGGGGCAGACAACAAGAACATTCTTTGACGATACTCGAAGAAGAAGCTATGCAGATAAAAACAGCAGTATTCCGACATGGGCACAGTACGCTTATCAGAAACAGGCAAACAAGATACCGGGGCTGTCAAAGAAACAAGAACCATATATTGACAATTGGGGACGTGAACAGAAAACGGGAAATATTTATGAACGTGCCTTTGAAAACTATTTCTCGCCCGGTTACTACAGCGAGGAAAATCTGTCTGATGTCGATATAGAGCTTATGAGGCTTGCAGAGCAGGCAACGGAAGATCAGAATGTTTTCCCGAAAGAAGCAGTAAAATATTTTGACGTTGATAATGTCAGAAAAGACCTTACAGCAAAGGAATATACCACATTCCAAACCGTGAAAGGTCAAAAAAGCTATAAGCTGATAAGCGATATATATAACAGTGAGGCATATGATGATTTGACCGACGAACAGAGAATTGATGTAATTACAAAGCTTTACGAAGTGGCAAATGTTGTGGGTAAAAAGTCGGTTTCCGATTATGTGTCAACATATAATTGGATTGAAGAAGCTATAGAAAAAGGTGATGCCGCTATCGTTGCAGCTGCTATCCTTAAAGCCTGCGGTCCCGATTACGCTTCGACAAACGGTATGTATACCGCTTTGGATAACGGCGTGGATATGGGTACTTATATTGAGTTCCTTAATAAGACAAAAGGGTTAACGGCAGACAAGGACAAAAACGGCAAGTCAATAAATTACTCTAAACAAAATAAAATTAAAAAGGTCCTTCAAGATATGGACGCTACGGATGAAGAAAAAGATTATATGTACAGAACTTTTTATGAGAATGCAAAAGATAATGCATGGAAATAATGTATTAAATAGAAAGGTTGGTTATTATGAATATTAATGAAAAAAGAGATTTACTTGTGTACAGCGCTCTTTCGAGAAAGGAAAAAAATAAGTATTCTCAGGATGTCAATAAAAGAACATTGATTGAAAAGGGCTACGGCGATTGTTCCGGTACGGTTTGGTATTGGTATAATAAGCTGTTCGGAATTAATATAGGCGCAAATACGGAAGCACAGATTAATTCCGATAAGGGAGAAAGGGTAAACCTTTCAATAACAAACGGCGTTCCCGATGAAAGTAAAATGAAAAAGGGAGATTTGCTTT
>JAXEIW010000101.1:0-3793 GCA_034101885.1 Clostridia bacterium
ACACCTTATGTGCCTTTTGGTACTTTTGGGCAAACAAAAGTACATATATTTCAACATATAACGTTGCAGGCAATAAAAATCAGCGGATTAACACTTGTTATTTTAAATAATTACGCATCTAAACAATAATTTATCCGCATAAATGAATAGTAACAAATATAACATAAAATCAGCTTAAATTTCCCGGCAGCCTGTTGACTAAACAGAGGTATTGTGATATACTTCATGTAATGAGAAAAAGATTAAAATATGTTATAAAGAATCTGTTTGCAAAAAAAGTTGTTTACGGACAAATCTTTCTAAATTAAATTTTATTGCCGCAGAGCGGCGGAACGGAGAATTATTATGATAAATTGCAGTAATATATCATCAATCTATGTTTCACAGGAATACGGAAATGACAACCATACGGGATTTTTTCCCGATGTAAATTCAAATAATCAAGGTCCGCTTAAAACTATTGAATGTGCCCTGAAAAAAACTGCGGAGCTTCGCAGAATCGGCGCAAGGCAGCCGATCAGCATTGTTCTGACAGACGACATCTATTTTGTATCAAAGCCGATAGTAATCACAAATGATGTATGTTCGGTTACAATACGTTCAAACCGAGATACTTCGACAATATGCGGAGGGTTTAAGATAAAGGGGTTCAAGGAGGATGTGTTTAACGGTCATAAATGCTTCAGTGCCGAAGTCCCGGAGGTCAAAAATAATAATGTATGGTTTACAGATCTTTATGTTGACGGAAAACGCGCAGACTTTACCTCTTTCCCCAAAAACGGATTTTTGACACCGGAGAGTGTGGAAAATACTTCTTCGGAATTGTTTGCTTCCTCCAAATGGTTTGTCGCAAAAAAATGCGATATGGAGATTTTTAAGGATTTTAAAAACTTCAACGACTGCTTTATAAGCTATAATCATTATTGGATTGATGAACATACACCGATTAAAAGCTGTGATATTGACAGCGGAAAAATCACCTTTAAATATCCGTCACGTTTTACAATTGAGCTTACACATCCGGCAAGTGCACCGGAATATAAAATAGAAAACACCGCCGAAATGTTTGAAAACAAAAACGAATGGTATCTTGACAGAGAAACCTCAAAGGTTTATTATATTCCGCGGAATAACGATCAAACACCCGAAAATATAGAGGTATTTGCGCCTCTTGCCGAAAAGCTGTTTGTTATAAAGGGCACAAAGGAAAAATCGGCAGAAAACATAACTCTTTCGAATCTTAAGCTTTTCTGTACCAAAGGTGATTACAGCAGTATATATGAAAGGATAGATTCCGACAACAATTATATTGTTATTGAATCGGGCGACGGATATGCTTCCGATCCTCAATCACTATGTTTTGCACATGGTTCTGTGGAATTTTACTATGCCAAAAACTGTTCCGTTGAAGATTGTACCCTTTCTTGTCTTGGGGTTCATGCTGTCACAATCAATAACGGTTGCAGCGGTATCAGGATATATCATAATGTAATGAAGGATATGGGAGCTGGCGGAATTAAAATAAACGGCGGAGAATATGGCTGCGAAAAATGCGAAGAAACTCATAATAACACCATTTCTCAGAATCTTATAACAAACTGCGGCAACAGATATTTTGCGGCGTGCGGTATTCTCATAATGCATTCCTATGAAAATACGGTATCAAACAATGAAATTTCCTATCTTTATTATACCGGAATTTCTGTCGGATGGGTATGGGGTTATAATGAAAGCATAACACATAATAACCGTATAGAGTATAATTACATTCATCATATCGGTCAAGGAAAGCTCTCTGATATGGGCGGAATATACCTTTTGGGCAAACAGCCGGGAACTGTGGTGAGAAACAATATTATTCACGATGTAATATCCAGACATTACGGCGGATGGGGGCTTTACACCGATGAGGGAAGCAGTTATATTCTTTTGGAAAACAATATTTGCTACAATGTGACAAACAATTGCTATCATCAGCACTACGGTTGTATGAATACTGTAAGAAACAACATATTCGTAAAGTCAGGCGCAAATCCCGTTCGTCAAACCCGTGATGAGCTGCATACCGGTTCGGTGCTTGAAAAGAATATTATAGTTTCCGACAAAGAGATCTCCTACACCGTGGGAGATACAGAGTCAAGCGGAGCACTATACGTTCTCCAGGGACATGAAAATCTGCATTATAATGTAAACGGTGAAACTTACATAACACAAACAGGGGATAAAAAATATACCCTTGACGAATACAAAAGTACATTCGGTGGGGAGGACGGTTCGGTTATTGCCGATCCAATGTTTAAAGATTATGAAAACAACGACTTTACTCTCTGCGAAGAATCACCTGCATATAAGCTCGGATTTAGAAAGATTGATACATCGAATGTGGGAATAACCATAAAATAATGCTCACTGAATAAATGCGATTTTCAATCGCATTTAGAACAATTATGACTATTGTCAAAATTTTTCATGTAAAATCAAAGATTTTACACAGTTCGCATTGATATAGTCTGCTGAAATAAATATTTTGAGAGCAAAATATTTATTCATGGTGCAAGGTTTTTTGCAAAAACGCACAAAGCCCTTGCACCCAAACAATTCTGAAACGCTTGTAAGCCGCTATGCGGCTGCATTTCATAATTGTTCAGCAGTCATTAAAATAATATATTTTTGCGGCAAAAAAATTTTTATTCGAAGTATACATCACGGCAATGCGTATTGAATTATATTTGTCGTGATATAAATTCGGAAAGGGTAAAACTATGGACAGTATCGTTTGGAATCCGTGGCACGGGTGCAAAAAATATTCGACCGGCTGCAAAAACTGTTATGTTTACAGGCGTGACAGCTCGGTGGGACGTGATGCATCAAAAGTCGAAAAGACAAAAAGCTTTGATCTGCCCCTTGAAAGAAAGAAGAATTATGAGTTTAAAATCCCGTCCGGAACGCTTGTTTACACCTGCATGACCTCCGATTTCTTTTTGGACACCGCCGATGAATGGCGGGAGAATATATGGCGTATGATACGGCAGCGTTCCGATTTGGATTTCATGATAATCACAAAAAGAATAACAAGATTTTCAGAATGTATACCGTTAGACTGGGGAAAAGGCTATGACAATGTTATGATATGCTGCACCATTGAAAATCAGGAACAATGCGATATACGCTTTCCTGTTTTTAACAGTCTGCCCATAAGAAAAAAATTTATTTGCTGTGAACCGCTGTTATCAAACATTGATATGAGCAGTTATCTCAATAAAGATATTTTACAGGTTCTTGTCGGCGGAGAAAGCGGAAATGATGCAAGAATATGTGATTACGACTGGATATTAAACATACGCAGACAATGCATTGAAGCCGACGTTCCGTTTTATTTTAAACAGACAGGTGCAAAATTTCTAAAGGATGGAATATTGTACAGAATACCGCGAAAATTTCAGCATTCACAAGCAAAAAAAGCGAATATAGCCACAAACGATAAAATTATGCCGCCTGCTTCGTGCAATGAATAAAAATTTGTTGAAAAAACCACTTGTTAAAACGGCGGCATAAAACAGTAACGAAATAAGCAATCAAATATATGTTTTAAATAATGCTCACTGAATAAATGCTATTTTCAATCGCATTTAGAAAATTATGACTATTGTCAAAATTTTTCATGTAAAATTAAAGATTTTACACGGTTCGCATTGATAAAGTCTGCTGAAATAAATATTTGGGGAACAAAATATTTATTCATGGTGCAAGGTTTTTTGCAAAAACGCACAAAACCCTTGCACCCACACAATTC
>JAXEIW010000102.1:0-8749 GCA_034101885.1 Clostridia bacterium
TTCTGCTTGCATTTAAACGATAAAAATGGTATAATACTTTAAAATTAATTAAAACAGAATTGAACACAATACCAATGTATGGTAGAATGTAGGATTGATTGTATGATAAAGCACAGATGTTTTATGTTAATAATATGCTTATGTATATATTCTACTGTCTGTATTGAGCGTGTGGAAAGCAATGCACAGGAGAGGGATGGATTGATTTTAATATATGATAAGGTAACGAATGATGATGTAAATGCTGATGGGCCGTCATATTTAGAACATCAAAAATATAATTATTCAACATCATCAAGAAACGAAATTGTGTATATCTTAAATTATATCAACAATTTTAATTTAGAAGATGATGGCAAAACTTTAAATGCAAATGATGTGAGCTCTTATTCAGTAAAAATTCATATGATTGATGGCAGTACGAAGAAATATGGTTTTTATAGCGGACGGGTTTATGATGATTCTGACAAGCAATATGCCATAGATAGTAAGGAATATAATCGTTTATTTGATTTTATCTATGCTATAAAAATAAAAAAGATTGCGTTGGATGATGAAAAATCAAGACATTGCTAAAAATAAATCAGTCAAAAATCCATTTTCCGACACAGCCGATGAAAGTGTAATAAGTCTTTATAACTATGCTATTATCAATGGTAAAAATGAAAATGAATTTTACCCATATGATTATATCACAAGAGAAGAATTTGCTAAAATTTTATCAGGTACTTATAATAAGCTTAATCGACTTACCGAATATAATAACGGAATCACTTCTGTACATTATGCATACAATCCGAGCGGATTGAGAAAGACAAAAACGCAGGGAGAAGTAACAACGAATTATTATTGGAACGGAAGTAATTTGACTTATGAATCTAAAACAAACGGCGAAAAAAATTACTATTATTATGATGTTACAGGAATTTTATCGGCAAACTTTAACGGTACGGTCAATAACTTTTTGAAGGATAGCCATGCCAATGTAGTTTCGCTGTTGGATTCCGATGGAAATGTTATCAGAAATTATGCCTATGACGCTTTCGGAAATGAACAGACTGAAAATGATGCAGACACTAACCCGTTTAGATATTGCGGCGAGTACACGGATTTGTGCAGTGGGCTGATTTACTTGCGGAATCGGTACTATGATCCTGCAACTTCACGCATGCTTTCGGAAGATCCCGCTCGTCAAGGTACAAATTGGTATGTTTACTGCAATAACAATCCATTGAAATATATTGATCCAAGTGGATTGACATATGTCATTGCATGGTCATATGGTAAGGCTGATTTAGAACCTTATACGGATTCACAAGGAAATGTAAACTGGACGAAATTTACGGCTGAAAATTCATTTGCCCGTGCAGCAGCAACAAGAAAACAAGAATTAATAGATATGGGAGTTCCAGTGAGCGAAATAGACATTCAGCGTATTGATGATGAATCCGATATGAAAAGCACATGGGAAATGTGGGCTGGATATGCTATAATAGAAGGAATGAATATATATTCTCATGGATATTCAGGTGGTATTAGTGTGGCAGGTGGAGGAGGAGAATTTTTATCTGATACCACTAAACTAAAGTGGGGTTCTATGTTACGTTCATTAAAAGTGAACGGAAAGACAACAGCTGTTGTGACATCACCATATGCAGTATTTCATGGGTGTAATACCGCAAACGGAGATTTTGCACAAAATTTTGCTAATACACAAGGTGTAACAACATATGCACAAACAGGTTATGCATCCTTTTCGCAAAATCCAACATGGCACATTCCAATTAATGATGGTGCGACAGGTGGTAGCGTATATCTGTATCATTTTAATTGGAACAATATTAAAAATACTGATGGATTGGGAAAAGTGTTTTATGCACAGTGAAAGGAGTAGCAAATATGAATAAAAAATGGTATATATTGTTATCGGCTTTTGTTTTGTTTGTTTTATATTTATGCTATATATTGTTTATGAATAGAATTGATACGAAATATGCTGTTGATTTTTCAAATGTATTTTCTACATATGATATAAATAGTATAAACAATTATCTAACAGATGAAACTATAATTATATGTAATAACAAGCACACAAAGTATGCAGAATTGCGTAATAATGTTGAATTTGCATGCAAAGAAAGAAAATATCAATTTGAGAGTTCATATGGACACGGAAACAATAAATTTAAAAACAATGTCCAAAAAATAACTGTTTATTTATTTGGAAAGTTAGATGGTGAAAGCATTGGCGAGGTAAATATTTTGATGAGTTTAAAGAAAATCGGATTGTTCAAATTTGAAATTGTTTCCTTAGAATGTGATGAGGCGATATTTGAATACTTATTCTACGGAAACAAGCAGTAAATATATGAGGTGTTGCTAAATGTTTCAAAAACTAAAAGAAGAAAATCAGAAGCTTTGGAATAAGAATATGTCTCTTGAAAAAGAAATTGAGGATTTAAAATTTCAGGTTTCTGCTTCTGCTTTAATAATTTCAGAACTTGAGAGTAAAATTGAGGTATTAAAAGCAGAAAATAAAAATCTTCTGAAACAGATAAACAACACCTCAAAAAGCAGTGCAGAAATTAATAACCGTCCGCCTCTCGCATCAAATCTGAGCGCTTATGGACTTAGTTCATCGCGTTATCAAAATGCAGATGATGATAACGGCAATCAAATATCAAAATCGGTTGTCGGGACGGATAATATAGAAACCTTTACCTATAATAAGCTTAATCGACTTACCGAATATAATAACGGAATCACTTCTGTACATTATGCATACATATCCTTTTTGCATCATCCTTCATTACCATATTTATTATTTGACGCTTACAAAGTAATTAATCATCATCAGGAACAATTGTCAATAATCAATAAACTGTAACCCAAAAAAAATGCAGGCAGTGTGATATGATATAATAACATGGGCTGTTGCGTTTATGACTCAGTGAAAAGCGTTCTTTTATACATAAAATTCATAAAACAGAAGATATGTTTTTGCATACACTTTTTGAGATAATCCCCACAATAGCTCCTACTATACTGCCGGAAATAATAAGGATGGGAAGATAATAAAAAAAGTTTATATTATTAAGTATAAGAGCGGCGCATATAAGCTGACCTATATTGTGTGAAATACCGCCTCCCATGCCGATGCAAATTATATTAAATTCAAATTTTTTCATTATAATCATAATGATTAAACTTGCGATTCCACCGGAAAAAGAATATATAAGTGCTGCCGGAGAAGCAAACAGCATGGCAGATATAAAAACCTTTGCAAGCATTACAACCAAAGCAATTTTATTATCTAAAGAACATATAGCTATCATAATAACTATGTTGCCAAGCCCGAGCTTTATACCCGGAATCGGCAGCGGCATTGGAAAAAGTGACTCTATGTATCCGAATATTAAAGCAGTTGCTGTTAATAATGCAGTTAATGTCAATTTTTTTGTTTTCATGTTAATCTCCATTCCGCCGCCGGTTGGCGGCACAAACCATAACTTTGAAAATAAAATGCTTGATTTAAGCTGTTTAATAACTCAATTTTATATTATTATCATTAAAAAGTCAAGTGTTAAAAAAATAATTTAAACTATAAGCCGTCCGATTAATACTTGAACCGGGCGGCTTATAAAATATGTGTGTAAAACAAACTTGCAGTTTTAACTTATTGAGCTTTTAATATTTTTTTCTTATTATAAAGTAGCATATCCAATATATAAATATAAAGGAAAAAAGGCAATAGCTTATTACTGTTGATTCATTACTGTGGTTGGTAAGGCTTAATACAACTACGGCAATAGCAGCTAAGGTAATGTATACTATGAAGGCAAGGCTTCGTGCTTTTGTCCATATTTGCACATTTCGTTCATCCGTTTCCTCAATTTCCCTGTTTTGAAGTTTTTTGTCATCTTTCAGCAGCATAAAATTCTGAAGAAATTTTGCAGCGCCCATTACGGCAAAAACAGCTCCGAAACTTGAAAAATATTGGTTTTCACTACCTATTAAGTTGCCTGCAACAGTAAGAATAAGCCCGATAACAAAGTATGTTATTGCAAGATACATACGAGTTTTTATTTTGTTTTTGAATTTCATGGTTACTCCTCCTCATCAAATATAAAAATATCCTCAATATTAAGTTTAAAAAATAATGCGATTTTGTGAGCAAGCTGCAAAGAAGCGTTATATCGTCCCGACTCAAGGGAAATTATTGTCTGTCGCGTTACCTTAAGTGCTGACGCAAGCTCCTCCTGTGTTATTCTTCGCTCCTTGCGAAGCTCTTTTATTTTGTTATTCAAATAAACACCTCCAAAATGTATAGTGAACTTTACATTTTCTATTATATACCATTAAAAGAAAAATGTCAAGTATATTTTACATTTTTTATAAATATTTTTTTTGAACAGTTAATTAAAAAATGCAAATGAACATTTACAAAGCATAGAAACTATTGTTTTATATTCTGTTAGTAATATAAATGCGTGTATTATATACTTTTTTTACAATATATTCTATTTATTTTTTTCTTTTATGCTGTTATAATTTAATAAAAACAAAAAAGAAAGGAAGACAATAAATGGAAGTATACAGATTGGAACATCCAAACCCTCAATGGGAAAGAAATAACTGGAGAAATCTAAACGGAGAATGGGAGTTCGACTTTGATTTCGGAAAGAGTGCAAGGGACAGAGAGATATATAAAGGCGGAGCACTGGCAAAAAAAATAAATGTCCCCTTTTGCCCCGAAAGTGAATTATCCGGAATAAATTACAAGGATTTCATGTCCGCGGTATGTTACAGAAAGGTTATAACATTATCCGATGACGAATGTAATAATAATGTTATTCTGCATTTCGGAGCAGTTGATTATGAAAGCTTTATATATATAAACGGTGAAGAAGCAGGACATCATATCGGAGGATTTGCGTCTTTTTCATGTGATATAACAAATTTTGTAAAACCCGGAGAAAACGTTGTTTTTGTAATTGCCGAGGATGATTTAAGAAGTAAAAATCAGCCTATCGGAAAGCAGAGCAGTAATTTTTATTCCTCCGGCTGTTTATATACACGCACTACGGGAATATGGCAGACTGTATGGCTTGAATTTATTCCGAAGGAATATATAAAAAACGCAAAGTATTATCCCGATATAAATAATTCATGCATTTCAATTACGGGTGAGGTAGTTGGCGAAGGAAAACTTACAATTATATCATCATTTGAAGGTAAGGAAACGGGAAGAACGACGCTTGATGTTGACAATAACTGTTTTACTGCCCATATTTACCTTTCCGAGCTGCATTTATGGGAAGTGGGAAAGGGCAGATTGTATGATCTGGAATTTGTTTTTAATAATGACAGAGTAAAAAGCTACTTTGGAATGAGAGAGGTAAAGATTAAAAACAATAAATTCATGATTAACAACAAACCTGTATTTCAAAGGCTTGTTCTTGACCAGGGATTTTACCGAGATGGTATTTATACCGCAAAATCAGATGAAATTCTTAAAAAAGATATTCAACTGTCTTTAGATGCCGGCTTTAACGGTGCAAGATTGCATCAAAAGGTATTTGAAAAAAGATTTATATATCATTGCGACAAGGCAGGATATATTATATGGGGCGAACACGGAAACTGGGGAATGGATTACAGCAGCGCGGTTGCCGGAGAAAACTTTATTAATGAGTGGATGGAAATTATTGAACGTGATTTTAACAGCCCGGCAATTATCGGTTGGTGCCCCTTTAACGAAACATGGAGATATGTTGAAACCAAACAGCCCACAAGGCTTTTGGAAGCTGTATATAAAATGACAAAACAGCTTGATAAAACAAGGGTATGCATAGACACAAGCGGTAATTATCATGTTATGACAGATATTTATGATGTTCATGATTATGAACAGGATGTTGAAAATTTTAAGGAAAATTATGCCCGTACAAGTGAAGGAATTGCTGTGGACCAGGTAGAAAGGACCGACAGAGGAACTACTCAGCAGTGGAGAGGCGAGCCGCTTTTTATGAGTGAATACGGCGGAATACGTTGGAATCCCGGAAATGACAAAGGCTGGGGTTACGGCAATGCTCCAAAAACCGAAAAAGAATATATAGAAAGATACAAAGGTCTTACCGATGCTATGCTTGATAATCCCGACTTTATAGGATTTTGCTTTACACAGCTTTATGATGTTGAACAGGAGGTAAACGGATTATATACATATGACAGAGAACCTAAGTTTGATATGAAGATATTTAAAGAAATAAACAAGCGTAAAGCAAAATATGAAGAATGATGGAGATAATAATCGGAAATTTTCAAACCTGAAACAGTATTAAAATAAAAAGCTGTCAAATGAATATTTAGAAAATACTCATTTGCACAGCTTTTTTGAATGCCGCCGAAAAATAATCTTTTTTTCTTTAAAGGCGAACATACGTACAATGCATTTTTATGTTTGAACAAAAATTAAAGAATTACAAGAACCAAAGTTGTTATCAAAAATAAAATTGCAAGTGCACAAGTTACTTTTGACATGAATGCCGCCTTTGTTCTTCCTGTATTTTTGCTGAAAAAGGAATCGCCCATATCCGGAGCAGAACCCGAAATACCTCTCATGCCCGGATCTTTTCCTTCTTGTAACAATACAATAACAATAAGAAGTACTGTTACTATCAAATGCAAAACGGTAAATAACGTACGCATATTATATCCTCCCTATTTTATTAATAAGTATAACAAGTATATTATATCATAAATACAAAATAATACAAGTTTTTTTTGAAAAAAAACAAAAAAATTTAAAAAATATTCATCAAAGGGGTATACTTACAGACATTTTTTTGGTATAATTATTCAATAAGATATTTAAATTGCCGATGGTATATTGTGTGTGCTGCCGTAAAGCGGCAGAATGGAGGATTATAATGGAAGTTAAGTCTAACGAAATAAAAAAGGAAAAGGTAATTCTTGCGGGAGTACATCAGGGATTAAAAAATCAGATTGAGGATACAACAGAGGAATCCATGCATGAGCTTTATGAGCTTGCCAAAACCGCAGGAGCCGAGGTTGTGGCACAGGTTATTCAGAACAAAGCGGAAATTGAAAGCGGAACATATATGGGAGAAGGAAAGCTTGAGGAGATTGCGAATGCGGTAAAGGAGCTGTCGGCGGACGGGGTTATATTTGATGATGAGCTGACACCCGTTCAGATAAGAAATATAACCGATATATTGGGAGTAAAGGTGCTTGACCGCTCCATGCTTATTTTAGATATTTTTGCCATGCGCGCAAAAAGCGGTGAGGGAAAATTACAGGTCGAGCTTGCACAGCTTAAATATCGTTTGCCGAGATTAAGAGGTATGGGCGTTGAAATGAGCAGAACAGGAGGAGGTATAGGGACAAGAGGACCGGGAGAAACAAAGCTTGAATCGGACAGACGTCACATTCATAAAAGAATACAGGCATTAAGCGAGGAATTGGAGGAACTGAAAAAACACCGAGAGCTGCTGAGGGGCAGAAGAAAAAAAGACGGAGTTATAACCGCAGCGCTTGTGGGTTACACAAACGCCGGAAAGTCAACCTTGTTAAACGCGCTTACCGATGCTCAGGTATTTGCGGAGGATAAGCTGTTTGCAACTCTTGATCCTACGTCAAGATCTTTGGAATTGGAGGATTCGAGAAAAATTTTACTTGTTGATACGGTAGGTTTCATAAGAAAGCTTCCGCATCATCTTGTAGAGGCCTTTAAATCAACGCTTGAAGAAGCTGTTGTTGCCGATATTTTGATTCATGTTGTTGATGCTTCCAACGAAGAATACAGAAATCAAATTACCGTAGTCGATAAGGTATTGGAAGAAATAGGCGCGGTAGGCAAGCCGGAGGTTATGGTTTACAACAAGTGCGATAAAGCAGGAGAAACCGATATTTCAGATAACAGAGAAAACTCAATAAGCGTGTTCATATCGGCAAAGTACAAAAAAGGTCTTGATAAACTGATAAATGCCGTTGCCGAACAAGCACCCGGTAAAAAACGTGAATTGAAAATATGTATTCCCTATTCGGAGGGAGCACTTGTCAACGAATTGCATGATACACAAAAGGTTTTATCTTCAGAATATATCGAAACCGGTACTCAAATGGTATTATTGGCAGACAAAGTAACATATGATAAATTAAGAAAGTATATTACTGAATAGGCGGTGATTGAAATTTCTAACAAGATAAGATACAAAACGGTAAAAAAACAGGCACAGACAATGCTTGTTGAAAAAAAATCAAAGTTTATAGCCAGTGTAAGTCCGTGCAGGACTGAAGCGGAAGCACTTGATTTTTTAAAAACAATTAAATCAAAATATCCCGATGCAACTCATAATGTGTATGCGTATATTATAGATGAAAATAATATCTACAGATATTCGGATGACGGCGAGCCGGGAGGAACAGCGGGAATGCCTGTTCTCGATACAATAAGAAAGGAAGAGCTTGTAGACGTATGCGTTGTTGTTACAAGGTATTTCGGAGGTACGCTGCTTGGGACGGGCGGTTTGGTACACGCTTACGGAGCATGCGCAAAACAGGGATTGACAGAAGCTGAGATAATAACAAAATGTCTTTGCAACGTTGTTACGGTAAATGTGGATTATCATTTATCGGGAAAAGTTCAGTATAAAATATCAAATGAAAAACTGATGCTTGATAATGTGGATTACGGTAATGATGTGGTGTTTTATGTTTGCTGTCC
>JAXEIW010000103.1:0-2390 GCA_034101885.1 Clostridia bacterium
CATCGAAGCGAAGCGCAACAGATTTACAGTCTGCCCCCTTTGGCCACTCGGGAACTCTCCCATATGGAGCTGGTGATGGGACTCGAACCCGCGACCTGCTGATTACAAATCAGCTGCTCTACCAATTGAGCTACACCAGCAAATTAAATGGTGGGAGTAACAGGGCTCGAACCTGTGACATCCTGCTTGTAAGGCAGACGCTCTCCCAGCTGAGCTATACTCCCATATATACTTAATTGGTCGGGATGACAGGATTCGAACCTGCGGCCCTCTGGTCCCAAACCAGATGCGCTACCAAGCTGCGCTACATCCCGATACCCGCAATTATATCGCCATAATTGACGACTTATTTATAATAACACAAATATTTTATTTTTTCAATAGTCAAATTTAACTGATATACAATAATAAATCGTAATATCTTTGATTTCCTCTTTTTTTCTCTCTTTTTCTGACAAAATTAAAAACATTATTATTTTTAAAATACATTAAAAAAATATAAATTGACACAATACAAAGACATTATCTCTAATTCCAAATATAAACGCTTTTCTTAAAAAATCCTCCGTTGTTTTATAAACGTGAAACTTTCCGATGCGTAACAATAAAATAAATAAGAAATACCGATATAATGCCGGTTAGCCTATAAAGCTTATCGACTATGAATGAAAAATCAAGCCCTGACAACAAAAAAGCGGTTACAATAATTAATATATTTGCCGGAGGTTTATTTAAGAAACTATTTAATTTTTGGGACAGGACAAAACAGTTCGAAACGGCTGTGGTAAGCATGGATATAAATATGGTGCAGGTATACAAGATTCCGAGCCGATATGATTGACGAAAACATATAGTGAGCATGGGAAGTGTGCCTAAACTTATCATACCCGAATAAATACAAAGTATGTACCAAAAAATAATCATCAGCACAAATAATGCAGAAAAAGTTATTACAGAAGACCACACTGCGGATTTTTTATCTGCTTCTTTGCCTATAAGGCATAAAACGGATGTAAGGGTAAGTATATTATAGCTCACATAGCTGATAGCGGAGGATGCCCAAGAGTTGGGAATTTTGAATGCAAACACATTTATTTCTCGAAACAGCATTATATACAGTCCTACAAAGACAATCGAAATTACAATGAATAAAGAAAGAATACTTTCCGATTTAACAAATGCGTTGTAGCCTTTGCATAAAATGAAATAACAGCACAAAAGCATAAAAACTATTCCGTAAACTTTTTTTATGCCGAATAGTATATTTACCATATCTCCGAAACCTGAAAGCATGGCCGATAAAATCAGCAGCATAAATGAATAGGAAATATACGCCGTGATACAGGCGAGCCTTTTGTTCATAATTCTATCCAAATATTCATCAAAATTATTTGTACCAAACTGTTTTGACTGTGATAAAATCAAATATTGCAGCAAGGCAAATAAAAGAGAGGACACCAATATTCCCCCAAAACCCCATTTTCCATAACGTGAAAAATAAAAAAGAATTTCATTCCCGGAGGCAAACCCCGCACCAATTATCGACGAAATAAAAACACCTGAAATTAATAATGCTTTTTTCAAAAAAATCACCCATTGCAGTATATGCAACGGGTGTTAACAATATAACTATCTTGTAATTTCAAGAATTTTAAACACAACTTCCCCCCCGGGGGTGTTTACGGTTACGGTTTCATCCTTTTTTCTGCCCAACAAAGCTTTTCCGACAGGTGATTCCTGGGACAATTTGTTGTTTGAAAGATCAGCTTCGGTTGAGCTTACGATTGAATATTCAACCTCTTCTTCGTACTCGGCATCCCAAAGCTTAACCTTAGAACCCAATCCTACAACATCATTTACAATTTCATCCTCATTCAGAACACGTGCGTATTTTAACTGCTGTTCAAGAGCTTGTATTTTTTCTTCTACCTCTGCCTGTTCCTTTTTTGCTTCATCATATTCGGCATTTTCGGATAAATCGCCGAAGCCTCTTGCTATTTTTATCTTTTCCGAAACCTCGGGACGTCTTACAGTCCTTAAATATTCAAGTTCGTCCTTAAGTTTTTGCATTCCTTCGCTTGTTAATACTATTTCTTTATTTTCTGACATAATCAACATCACCTAACTTTTTATATTTTTACGGATGCCGTATAATTTTTCATTATACCACAAATAAACGCAAATGTCAATTGTTTAAAAAAATTGATATATAATTGTAAAATATATTAGCGTTTTTCGTTACTGTTCAGGTATAAATTATTGTTTATATGTTTTATTATTTAGGATAACAAGTATATGTTTGCTAATTTTTGTTATCTGTAATTTCCGATGTTGAAACCGTTGTACTTTTGTTTGCCCAAAAGTACCAAAAGGCACATAAGGTGTTCCCC
>JAXEIW010000104.1:0-7812 GCA_034101885.1 Clostridia bacterium
TATTGTCAAAATTTTTCGTGTAAAATCAAAGATTTTACACAGTTCGCATTGATAAAGTCTGATGAAATAAATATTTTGAGAGCAAAATATTTATTCATGGTGCAAGAATTTTTTGTGGTTATGCGAATTAAGAAAGGATCCAAAGGTTATAAACATGAAAAAGAAAATGATTTCATTTATACTTGGGACAAGCATTTTATTTACCTCGTCACAAGCTGCAACAATTAACGGTGTTAAAATAAAAGATGGACAGTGGACTGTAAGCGGTACAGCAAATAAAGGATCTGCAGAAGTTGTTATGTCTATTGCAGGCGGCGAAGAAAATAAAATTGCAGAGTTAAGACAAATGAAAGTACAACGCGGAAATTCATTTTCGTTTGAACTGCCGGAAATAAAGGATTCGGGTATATACAATCTCAGCGTGAGAGATTCTGTTGACACCCAGCCACAGACGTTTGAACTGTACCTCGTTGATAATCAAAAAAAAGGAATAATGTATTCCACTGAGTTTGATAACGGCATAAGTGAGTGGAATATATCCGGAGTCGGAACAGGTTCGGTTTCATCAAAGAAAAAAATGAGATTGGGAAGTACAACACTTAGTGGGAAAACCTATGCAATACTTAAGTCAATGTATAACGCATTGGATTATAAATATGAAGCTGAAATTCAGGGAAATAATGACGGAATGGATGTAGAGGTTGTTTTCAGGTATGCAGACGAAAACAATTATTGTTATTTAAGGATACCTTTTTCCTCATACGGCGGAGATGGATATTTTGAAACGGGAATAGTTTCAGACGGTAAAGATACAGTTATGAGTGTAGTTAAGGTTACAGGAGAGCTTGCAAAAACCGCTATGGCTTATAATATTGAAATTGATTGCCGTGATTATTGGACTATCTGCTATTTTAACGGAAAACAGGTAGGGAAAATGTATAATGAGGGTGTCACGAACGGTACAATAGGGATTATTACCGACTATGGTCAGGCGGTAATTGACAATATAAAGGTTACTAATCTGTGTGATAATGCAAGATGTTCAAAAATTAATTATACAAATTCCGCAGAAAATGAAGTAACCTCCATTCCTCTTGACGGACAGTTAAATATTAAAGCTAAAATAGAAAATATTTCTGATGAGGATAATATAAATTGCAGTCTTATATCAGCTGTATACAAAAAAGACAATCTTGTAAAAACAAAGATTACTCAAAAAGAAATAGAATGCGGTAAGACAGAGGAGATTTCAGTAAATCTATCGGATATAGACAGAGATTGTACCGTAAAATCATATATATGGGACAATTTAAACAGTCAGATACCTTTATCTTTATCCGAAATCGTTGGAGCAGAAAAGGAGTATTTCAACATATATGTAGACGGAAAATCGGAAAGTGAAGCAGAGAACGGAAGTATTGAAAATCCTTATAAAACATTAGATTCGGCCCTTTTGGCATTACAAGACCGTATTAAGAATTACGGACTTGGTTCAAACGGCATAAGAGTTTGGATAAAAGAGGGTAAATATAATGTTTCCTCATCTCTTGAGTTTTCGGGAGATAACATGAGCGGTACAAGTATGCAGCCTGTTATAATATCTTCATATAACGGTGAAAATGTTGAAATTAACGGCGAAAAGACAATAGATTCGGATAGTTTTACAGTGTCGGACGATAAAAGAATACCTGAATCTGCGATTGGTCAGGTATATGAGGCAGACTTTGATTTTGAAATTCCGGAAATACAGAAATTTAATTATTCAGCAGGTGCATCATTATATAATGAATTAATATTTAACGGTGAAGCTCAGCAGATTGCAAAGTATCCTAATGGTGAAAAATATATGCTTACATCTAATATTTATAATCGGAACGGATCAAATATTACGCCTACAGCTACAGAAACAGAAAAGGTTACAGAGCTTAACAATAAATGGAATGATTTAAGAACAAGCGGTGAATATGTTTCTTTAGATGTAGATTCCAGATGTAAAGAATGGGAAAATGCTACCGATGCTTGGTTAGGCGGATTCTTCTCATATTATTGGGCATTTGAAAATGTAAAGGTTATGGGAGTAGATACAGCAAACAACAGAATAAATGTTGGAGTTCCTCAATGTTTCTGGATAAACTCATCAAGACATTATTTTATTTATAATCTTTTAGAAGAACTCGATTCACCGGGAGAATGGTATATAGACAGAACAAACAGGAAAGTGTTCTTCTATCCTCCGGAAAGAATTAATAAAAATTCACAAATAGCGTTGTCTGCATTAAATGAACCCGTTATTACTGTTAAAAATGCACATAATATAATTTTTGATGGTTTAACAATAGCGAACGGTGCGTCAGACGGAATAAGAATATCAAATTCTGATTGTATAGAAATATTAAATTCTGAAATAAAAAATATGGGAACAAACGGTGTATATGCCTATTGCTCGGAAAATATAAATATCATGTCAACCAATGTACATGATATAGGAAATACAGGAATATATTTTATATCCTGCGGAGATCCTGCAATTCTTGAAAGAGCAGAATGTACAATAGATAACTGTGATATATATTCTTTCGGTAGAAATTCAAAGTCATACAATCCGGGAATATCTGTAAAAGGTGTATGCGGTATTAATATCAGTCATAATAAAATACATGATGGTCCTCATTCGGGAATAGTGTTCAGCGGATGCGAAATTGTCATGGAATATAATGAAATATGTGATGTATTAAAAATGGGAACGGATTCAGGTGCTGTTTACAGCGGACGTTCATATACAGATTGGGGAAATGTGATAAGATATAACTATTTCCATAATATAAGCAACACTGTTTATGAAGAAACCGGTGTAGATACTCCTGTGGTTTGTGTATTTCTTGATGATTTATTGTCGGGTACTACGATTGTTTCAAATATAATGAATAATATTGATTCGGGAATTTTCGTAAACGGCGGTCGTGATATAACTATAAAGAATAATGTTATAGTAAACAAAACATCATCAGATTATAGCACATCGGAAGAAAGCGGCAGATATGCAGTTATGATGAGAACAACAGGATTATTGTCATGGCATAGGGACAGTGTCAATGCGTTGTTGGCAACTATCGAAAGGTTGGATTTGGAGTCCGAAGCGTGGAAGAAGTATCCGTATGTTAATGTATATCCTGCTGATGCGCCGGGGGCACCTGTGAGAGATGTTGTATCGGAAAATGTAATATGGAATCACCATCCGATAAAGAAATATTCTGATTTTGAAAATTACGGAGCTATTAAGAATAACCTTGTAAATACAGTAAATCCTGATTTTGTAGATATTGATAACGGGAATCTTAATATGAAAGAAAACAGCAGGGTATTTTCGGAAATTTCGGGATTTGAGGCAATTCCGTTTGACAAAATAGGATTGAGAAATTGAAAGGTTATAAATCGGTAAGATAGTGTAAAGCAGAATATGAAAACTGAAATGGAGGATAAAAAATATGAAAAATTTATTGGTATGTATTGCTTTGACCGCAACACTATCGCTAACATGTTATGCTGACAGTATAACAGAGGTTAAGCAGGATCGTATTACCGGAATGATAACGGTTACGGGAAAATATGATAATGCAGAAATATTTAAACCGGAATTTGCAGTAAAAATATTTGATGAAGACAATAATATTAAGGCAGTTGAACAGAATAACAAACTGAACGATAACAAGTCTTTTTCATTTGAAGTTGAAATGGATGCAAAAAGCGGTAAATATACTGTATTGGTCAATTCCAATGCATTCAGTGAATATCTTACTGAAGATTTTTACTATGTCAGTTCTATTGAAATAAGTGAGATAATTGAAAAGTTAAACAATACATCCGATGCGTCAAGCTTCAGGGAAGAATTTATAAAAAATGTTTATCTATTGGGACTTGACGATGAGTTACTTAAAAATATAAGTGAAACCGATGTTTGTGAAGATTTATACAAACAAAAACCATATGAGGACATTGTTGATGTCACAAATAAGTATATTAAAAGCACGGTAGAAAAACAAGTCATAGATAACGGTAATAAAAATCAGGTTGCCGAATGGTTTAACAAGTATGAGAGTGAATTGGGTTTGTCGGAGTATGCATTGTATTCTGAATATAAAGACCTTTCAGAAAATAATAAACAGAAGCTTGTTTCAAAAATTTCCAAACAGAACAAAGATAAAAACTTTGAAGAAAAATTTAACGAATCGGTTATACTTACAGTTATAGAAACAGCAGATTCATACGGAAAGGTAGGAAATATTCTGAATGCACATAAGGATATAGTTTATAACAAAGATATCTCAGAGTATTTTTCCAAAACCAACACTGCTTCTATTGATAATAAACTCATAGGTAAAAGTTATAATACTATAACAGAATTACAGTCAGCAATTAAAGAGTTGTTAAATGGCAGTGGTCAGCAAGGCGGAGGTTCGGGTGGATCAGGCAGTTCAGGCGGCGGTAACTCAATGCCTGTTGTTATAAACAACAATACATCAATTCCTGTTCCTGTGGAGGAAAGTTTGGATTTGTTTGATGATATTGAAAATGTTGAATGGGCAAAGGTCGCAATAAATACACTGGCAAAAAAAGGTATCATTAACGGAAAAAATGAAAGAGTGTTTGATCCTGACAGTAATGTTACAAGAGAAGAATTTGTAAAGATGTTAATAGGTGCCTTTGGAATAAATACCGAAAATATAACCTGTTATAAAGCTTTTAATGACGTTATTCCCGGAGAATGGTACGAAAAGTATGTTATGGCAGGTGTATACATCGGAGCGATAAACGGAAAGAATGAAAATGAGTTCGGAATAGGAGAGGCTGTTACAAGACAGGATATGGCTGTTATGGCATACAGATTCAGTTCATACTGTAATCTGAAATTTTCTGATAATGATTCATACAGTATATTTACGGACAGAACAGGTATTGCCGATTATGCAAAACAGGCTGTGTCCGGTCTTGTAGGGGCAAAAATAATCAATGGTATGGATAACGGAAGTTTTGAGGCGAAATCATACACAACAAGAGCACAGGCAGCGGTGGTAATTTACAGACTTCTTAATTATATGAACGGAGAACAGATATGAAAAAGTTAACTGCGATAATATTGACATTCGGTTTGTTAATAAATTTGATGGTTAATGTCAGCGCATCAAACGAAATTAACGATAATGACTTATTGGAAAAATTTCAGTCCTTAGGCTGTATTTGGGAAGAAGATGATGGGGAATATAATATTGATGAGATTATGACGAGAGGAAAATTTGCATCTCTTTTGTCAAAAATTAATAAAAACAGCCTTTCATATACAAATAATGCAACATCTGATATGAATAATTTCTTCGATAAAGATGATGATTTAACAAACTTCTATTATAATGATGTTCAGTCAGCTGTTTCTTCGGGATTAATGAGTGTTTATGATGACGGAAAGTTTGCACCCAATAAACCTGTTAAGCTTGATGATGTTATATACAGCTTCGTAAATCTTTTGGGTTATTCGAAAATGGCTGAAATGGAAGGAGCATATCCAACAGGGTATAGAAAAAAAGCCGATGATTTAAAACTATTATCAGGAATTAAATGTTCGTTCGGAAGTTTTGTAACTCAAAGCGATATGGTAAAAATTCTTAACAATGCAGTTGACTGTGATGTTATGAATGCAGAATATGTTAACGGTAAATGGAATTATTCTGCAAAGAAAGGTAAAACAATACTTACAGAAGCGTTTGATATTTACAAGGTGAAAGGGATAATAACGGCAAATGAATTTGGTACAATTTTGGGAGAGAATGGCGTTGGAAAGGGTGAGGTCGTTATAGACGGCATTACTTTTGAATCCGGGAAGAGCGGTGCTGAATTTTTGTTGGGATATAATGTAAAAGCGTATTATATTGAAGGTGATTATGAGAATACCTTATGTTATCTTGAAGTAATAAACAATGATGAACTGTTTGTTTTTGCAGAGGATATAGAAAGCTTTGAGAACAGAACGTTAAGTTATAATGTTGAGAATAAAATAAAGAAAGCAGTAATTTCTCAGGATGTAAAGGTTATATACAATGGTGTTGCAATTCCCGAATATGAAAATAAAGATTTTATGCCCGAAACGGGTGATATTACTCTTTTGAAAAGCGGAAACAGTGTATATTACGACATCGCAATAATTATGAGCTATGAAAATTATTTTATCAGGGAAATTGATTTTGAAAAATGCAGTCTTACAGATGCTTACAAAAGGACTCTTTGTTGGGAAAATATAGAAAATGTAAGAATATATGATGAGCATTATAATGCCTTAGGCTCTGATGATTTATCGGTAAACAGTGTTGTGTCTGTAGCAAAGAGCAAGAATGATACACTTATTACTTTTATGTCTGCTTCCAAAAAGACAGACGGAAGAATAACTTCTGTAAACACATATGATAATAAAACATATGTTATAATTGACGGTAAAAATTATATTGCTGACAAATACTATAATAATGATAAAAGTGATTTGGTTATAGGAGCTGAAGGAAAATTCTATTTTGACATAGACGGAAAAATAGTGTATTTTGAAGCACAAAACTTTGGGACATGGATTCCCGCGTATTCCATAAAAGGATATATGAATGATAATGAGAAATTCACAATAAAACTATTTGACGGAGAGTTAAAGGATATTCCGATTGCTGATACTGTTCAGGTGGACGGAAGAAAAATAAAAAATAACACTATATTTATGTCTGTATTTGAATCGGAAAAATTGTTTTTATATAAAACGAACGGTTCGGGAGAAATTTCATATATAGATTACCCGTCTGACGGAGAACCTGTAGGTAATGAAAATAAAAACAGTTTGAGAATGATGAACAAGATTACTGCAAAAACATGGTACAGACAAGCGGCAAATTGCTTTGAAAGAGTATTTATAGCAAATGAAAATACCAAGGTTTTTGTTTTGCCGAGAGATAAAAGTGACAAAACAGGATATGTACTTACCGATATGTCTGTTTTTACAAATAATACTTATATGGGAATAACAGGATATTGTATAGGTGGTGAGTGCGAAAGTGCAAAATACATAGTTTATGATCTTGAGCAGGATCAATCACAGGTTTTGAACGATACAGCTTATTATGTGATTTCTTCTATTGATAAAGAATTGAATGAATTTGATGAAGTTGTTGATGTAATCAGGTATTACGATGCGGGTGCGAAACTCAACAGTATTGTCGTTGATGAAGCTGTTGACATATCAATGCTTGATTCAGGCGATATTATACAGATGAGTACTCGAAACGGAAAAGTAAGTGCTGTTATAGCTGTTTTTGATTATAGCAAAAAAGAATACGGAAACTATAAAAAACAAAATGTAAAGGGCGAGTATGTTTCTGCATATAAACGCATAGGAAAGACGGTGTTCCTTTCCAACGGAAGTGCTATAGTGCCGGATATATATAAGCTCGAAACAGTTTCTCTGAGTTGCCCTATTTACATATTTAATACTAAAAATAAAACTATGGAAAACGGAGATATAACCGATATAATTGACTATGAAAGAAGTAGTACGGATTATACTAATTTCTTTATGAGAATATCGAATACGGCTGAATTTGTGATAATTTGGAAATAAAGATTGAAAGTATTTCTGTAAATTAAAGAGGGTGTAAAATTAAGTGTGTAAGTTATAAAAAAATAACTTATGCACTTTTCTTTTTTTGAAAAGTGTGATAAAATAGAAAGGAAGAAAAAAATGGAGAATGTAGAAATGGCAAGAAAGAAAAGAAACCCTCAAGCTGT